>NZ_JBYTDS010000006.1:0-227316 GCF_058791615.1 Bacillus sp. EB106-06-01-XG163 | reverse complement strand
CACAACGTGCCGATTTGTTTTTCTAAATGGTATTTAGGGTTATCTTTCATCAGATTCTTCTTCCAACGATAATAAGATGCTCGTGAGATACCTAAATGAATACAGATATCCTTTATGGTCATTGTGCTGCGCAATGCTTCTACAAGCTCGACTGGCGTTTCGCTATCAGCTTCCTTTCCAATTCGTTGTACTTTTTTAACACTTCATTCTGTTGTCTCAGATAACGATTTTCTGCCTGCAGTTTCTCTAATTCGGAAGAATACTCTGGACCTTTTCCATAAGAATATTGCTTTCCGACAGGTTGTTCGAATCGATGTGTGTCCCCAGCTTTATACCACCTGACCCATGTCTGCACCTGCGTCTTATTCTTTATATTCAATTCCTGCATGATCTCCTTCACAGGCACGCCCGCCAATCTCATTTCTACAGCCTTCTGTTTGACTTCAACCGGATAACTCACTCTTGCCCTCATAGAAAAACACCTCCAAGTCTAATTTCGGATAACAACGATCCGTTTTCAAACTTGAAGGTGTTTTTTGTTTGTCTCATATTATGGGGTCAGTCCCATTCCGGCCTGCGTTTTTTTATTGCGCCCGGGGCTGCTTTTCTCCGGAGACGCATTTATCCAAAACGAAAAAAACCCCCGCCACAATCAGCTCCTCCGTCGTTGACAGCCAAATCTTTTCAATCAGTTTATCCGTCGTATACGCGGTCATCCAGAGGAACAGCAGCTGAACGGTGCTGGCTAAAAGGAGAAAAGGCAGCCTGCCCGTCCCAAAAAAGGTAAAGCTATGTATCATCAGCCGCTCAAGCGGTTCAAAACATAAACCGAGAAGAATAAAAAGCACGGAAAAAAGCAGGACGTACGCCATCGATCCGTAGCTCGTCCCGGCTAATGAAAATACGGCCATCATCACCATAAAATACCCGAATAATACGGCAGCGGCTGCCAGGACATACCGAAGCACATGAAGAAAAAACATTTTCGTCCCGTTTTGATTGATCATCTGTTCAGCTCCTTTTCACACAGAGGAGACTTGCAGAGACGGAACTCTGCAAGCCGGTGTGTATCTTCTTCAGCATTTCTTTTTGACGACAGGGTGTTTCTCTTTTGAAAGAATATCCGTAAAGTCTTTGCCCAGATCCAGATGCTGCTGGACGAATTTCTCAGGAAGCATGGCAAGCCATTGGTTCAGGGACACATCGGCATAGTGGTCATCCTTGAAGATTTCCAGGAAGACGAGCGGCTCATCTCCCAAATTCTCCACATAGTGGCCCATTGCGAACGGGACGTAACCGACATCCCCGGCCTGATAGTTAAATGTTCTCGCATGGCCGTCCGATGCAAAAACCGTCATCCGTCCTTTACCGGAAATATAATACTGCCATTCATGCGTGTTCGGATGCCAGTGCAGCTCTCTCATTGCGCCCGGTTCGACCACGACAAGCGCTGAAGCGATCGTTTTGGACACTTTGAAGTTTGTGGAATCCGCGATATATACTTTGCCGCCATCCGTCTCAGCAGTCGGACCTTCATCCAGCAGGCGGTAAGTGAACGGATAAGGCACTTCACCGTTCGGGCCTTCCACAATGTCATCTTTCAGCTTCCCGGGAACCGGCTCTTCAAAGATATATTTTTCTTTCCCGGGCAGGCCGGCGAGGTCTTTTTCTGAAACCCCGAAGTTGTTGGCGATGACATCAAGCGGTGTGTGGGCAAGCCAGTCAGTCACTTGGAATGTGCTGTTTTCTGAGAAAGAACCGTCATCAAAAACCAAGAGGAATTCACAGCCTTCTTTCAGCGCCTGAATGGAGTGCGGCAGGCCTGACGGGAAGTACCACAGATCTCCTTCCTTCACGTCATCGATAAAACTGCGTCCCTGTTCATCAACAATCGTGACCCGCGCTTTGCCCGTCAGCATATATGCCCATTCCGCTTCTTTATGCCAGTGCAGCTCACGGATGGCGCCCGGTTTTAAACGCATGTTGACAGATGCCAGATTCTCAGAAATCGGCAGCTCGCGAACGGTCACCTCACGCGCGTATCCGCCCTTTTCCAGCCGGTTGTGCACATCTGAGAAAGAGAATTTCATATTATCCACTGTGCCGTGATCCGTTTCCGGCGGCGTCAGCATATCCGGATTTTGGCGGTCTCTTTCAAGGTTGCGCGGAATCGTGACGGTCGCCCCTTTGTCTCCTCTGATCGGCTGCGGGATATTGCAGTTGTTTTCTTTTGACATGTAAATCGTCTCCTCTCAAGCTTTGTTTTTTCAGAAAGAGAATGTGAAAGGCCTTTCGTTTTCCCTTCTGCTTTGTTAAGTGATGCGTTCCGATGAAAAGTCAACTTCGTGTGAAAATTAATTTTTCATTTTCTGATCTTTCAGTTCCGTCATCAGTTCGATCAGGGCGTCAAACTTCTTCTCAAACCGTGTGAGAAGATACATGGCAATCAGAGCCGGAAAGCCGAGATTGCCGAGCTGTCTGACCGCTTCTTCTATAAAAACCTGATCCATTATCAGCCACCTCCTGACTTGACCTGCAGTCATGTATATAAGTGAAAGAAAGAGCGGCTCCTGTAAACCTGATATCGCGGTTGAGGGTCTTTTTTTGTTCCGGAAAATCCGGGACATAAGGAGTGCGGAATCTTAGTCGGAAAGGAGTAGTTTACTTTTTTTTGCTTTCTTTCATTTAATTTAAATAGGGGGCGGTTTTATGGACTATCAAGTTCTTTTACGGTCAAAATGCAAGGAAATTATGAAACATCCGATCGTTAAACATTTTTTAAGTGACCCAAAGCATTACGAGAAATTTAAAAATGTGCTGGAACATTCAGACGAGAAGGATGCAAAATCACTGGACGACCATTTTAAACAGTTTTATAAGGAAATCCGGATCATCAAATATATGAACTCTATGATCCGGATTTTCTCCATCGATTTTGACAAGCGCATCCGTAAAAATCAGAAGCGCTATCCGCTGACGGTGGATCAGCCGGAGGGAGGTGAAGCGCTTCCCTATGAAATGGGAAAAGACGCGTATGAAGAGTTTCTGCGGAAGCAGGGGGATTTGAGCCAGCATGTCCAAAACCGTGATTTATACGAAGCGCTTCAGACGTTAACCGATAAACAAAAAAGCGTGCTGACGAATATTTATCTTCACGGAGCGACGATGAAGGAGATTGCCGAGTCGCTGGGTGAATCACGGCAGAACATTTCCAATATTCATAAAAAAGGGCTCGACAATCTCAGAAAGCAGCTGGACAAGCAAAAAAAGGGGGAAAATAAGCAGTGAACGGGCCATTTGACTTCAACAAAGAGAACACAGATACCGACGAAATGGAACTTTTGATTTCGCGTTTTTCGCCAATGATAAAAAAAAAACTGAGCAATACATCATACCAGGAAAGAGAAGATCTTGAACAAGAATTGAAGATTAAAATAGTTGAAAAAGCGGACATGCTGTTATGCCAGGAAGTGCCGGGTTTTTGGGAATTTATTCTTCATCTTATAAATGAAAGCTCCTGACAAAAGCGGCGGAATGATGGATATTCCGCTCTGACAACGTGAGAAAAACGAGAAGAGATGTCCGGTCTCGTTTTTCTTTTCTGTTTCCCCGCAAGACCTCCGCACTAAAAAGGTACCAAATCTTATCCATATAATGATATGATGAAAAAAACAAAGAGAAAGGAACGTCCAAGGTGGAAAATGCGTCAATTTTAATTGTAGACGATGAGAAGGCGATCGTTGATATGGTCAAACGCGTTCTCGTCAAAGAAGGCTATCACAACATTAAGACAGCCGGAAGCGCTGAGGAAGCGATCGAGTTTGTTAAACATGAAACCGCGGATCTGCTCGTGCTGGATGTGATGATGGAAGGCATGTCCGGTTTTGAAGCATGCACCGAAATCCGGAACTATACCGACGCTCCGATCTTTTTTCTGACCGCCCGTTCTTCTGATGCGGATAAGCTGTCAGGATTTGCATTGGGAGCTGACGATTATATAACAAAGCCGTTTAATCCGCTCGAATTGGCTGCGCGGATCAGAGCGACGTTAAAGAGAACCTATAAGCGCGAAGAGAAAACGGCGGTAAAGACGTATTCATACAGTCATTTTTCCTATTCACCGCAAAACGCCGAGCTGATCGTCGGGGGCGAGCCCGTCAGCTGCTCCGCACAGCTTCTGCAATTGCTTCAATATTTCTGTGAACACCCTGATGTGGTGCTCTCAAAAGATCAGATCTATGAAAAAGTATGGGGATATCCGTCTTACGGCGACAACAACACCGTCATGGTGCATATCCGCAAGCTCAGAGAAAAAATTGAAAAAGACCCCAGCAATCCGTCTTATATTGTAACGGTGCGCGGCCTCGGTTATCGGTTTATTCCCGATCAAGGAGAAAAAGGAACCCGCTCATGAGAATGCGCGGAAAATTTCTGCTCCACTTTTTCGGACAGCTGCTGCTTGTCATCCTGCTGATGTCCGTTTTGGCCGTCGCTTCTTTCTTCTATTTGGATTGGCGTTTCAGCGAAGCGGAAGCCAATGCGGGACTGACCAAAGCGACCGCGGACTCGTTTGAAGCGTGGCTTGATAAAAACGAAGACGGCACATGGGATGTCGATGAGTTTTTAAAGATGTCGGTCCGAAAGCAGAAGGGCTGGCTGCAGATCATTAATGATAATGAAAAAACGGACTACGCGTACAGAGTGCCGAAAGACGTCCCGAGCCATTACAGCAGAAAAGATCTCTTATCCATTTACCAGTACCGGAATTTTGACAACTACAAGCTGAATTACTGGACGGTCACGATAAATGATGAGACCTATTTGATTCTGTTCGGCTGGAAATCCGCCAGTGAGCAGCTTCTCACTTACATCGAATCACAGGAGCCATCCCTCGCTTCCCTTTCTCAATATAAAAAGAGCACGGTTGATTATATTAAACGGGAAAAAGGGGCGGTCTACCTTCTCGAAGACAGCGGCAGACTGCTCGGGGATATCAACAGCACGAAAAAAGAACGGAGCACCGTCAATGAGCTTGAATTGCTGAAATACAGTTCCAAGCCGTGGAATTACAAACGGGAAATTTCTTTTAAAAGACTCGATAAAACGAAATGGATGGTCGCGTCGGTGCCGAACCCCGTGTACATCCCCGATCACGAGTTTAACAAATCATTTTTGAGAAATGTGATGAAAACCCTCTTCCTCTTGATCGGAATCCTGGTATTTATGATCTGCATCCTGACCATCTGGTACTCTTTCCGTTTCGGCTGGCCGCTGTTTCATACCATCAAATGGCTCGTCAATTTATCAAAGGGCCGGCTTGAAGAGCCGAAGAACCGCAAAGGACAGCCGGTCAGCAAAAACAAAAAAGGCAAAACAAAACAGCCGTTCCGCTTTTTCGCCGAGATTTTCGAATCGATGGATCAGCTGACCGACACGCTGAAGCGGGATAAGAAAAACAGAGAAAAAATCCAGGCGACAAGGGAAGAGTGGATCGCCGGGCTGAGCCATGACTTAAAAACCCCGCTGAGCACGATTTACGGCTACAGCATGATGCTTGAATCGAAGCAATACGACTGGACCCCGGAAGAAGTCAAAGAAATGGGGCAGATCGTCCGGGAAAAATCAGAATATATGTCGAAGCTGATTGAGGACTTAAACTTAACATACCGCCTCAAAAACGCGGCCCTCCCGATCGAACGGCGGCTGATCAACGTCGTGCCGTTTATCAGAAACGTCACGAACGATTTCACGAAAAACACGTTCTCGGAAGGCTATGACATCGCCTTTGAAACCAAAAAGGAAGACATTCTTTTCGCCATTGATGAAGCGTGGTTCCGCCGTATTCTGGAGAATCTGCTGGCAAACGCGGTTAAGCATAATAAGAAAGGGACCGCCATTCGGGTCGTGCTTGAGGAATCAGCCGAACAGCTCATTCTGAAGGTGAAAGATAACGGAAGAGGAATGGACGACGAAACGATTCACCAGCTGTTTAACCGTTATTACCGGGGAACGAATACGAAGGGACCGTCAGAAGGAACGGGACTCGGGCTCGCCATTGCCAAGGAGCTGGTTCACCTTCATAACGGAACCATCCATGTCAACAGCAGAATCAGCGCCGGAACGGTGATTACGATTCTTTTTAAAAAAGATTGAGTTTGGACGCCGCTTTGTCGGGAATAACAATAGAAGACTGACAAGCAAAAGAGGTGTTCACACATGGAAGCAGCATTACGAGCAGATACGAGAGCAGTTATCGGAGAAGGCCCATTATGGGACAAGGATAAGCAATGCTTGTACTGGGTGGATATACTGGGCAGCCAGCTGCATATCTTCACTCCGGCTGACGGAATCAACCGTTCCGTTAAATTCAAATCATTTGTCACGGCTCTGGCCTTGTATTCAAAGGAAGAGCTGGTGATGACGATGAAAGACGGTTTTTACCTGTACAATCTTCGGGAAGACACATTGACGAAGATGAAGCAGCCGAAAGACATGCGGGAAGATATCCGTTTCAATGACGCAAAATGCGACCCGTCCGGCAGATTATGGGCGGGAACGACGAGCATGGAAGGCAAAGAAGAGGAGGCTTCGCTGTACCGTCTGAATACGGACGGCAGCCTTGCCAAAATAAAAGACCAGGTCTCCACCTCGAACGGTTTGGATTGGGATCGGGACCGAAACCTGATGTACTATATCGACACTCCGACGCAGGAAATCGTCTGTTATGCATACGATCCTGAAACCGGAGCCGTATCAGATCCGAAAACGGTCTACCGCTTTCCGGAGTCGCAAGGATCTCCCGACGGAATGACCATTGACCGTGACGGAATGCTGTGGGTGGCTCTGTTCGGAGGCGGCCGTGCCGTCCGGATTGACCCGTTTTTGCATAAGGAAATTGCATCTATCGAAGTTCCGGCGAAATACGTCACCTGCTGCGCGTTCGGAGGCAGAGACTTGAACACGTTATACATTACGACCGCGACGGAAAAATTGACGGAAGCCGAAAGACTTGAGCAGCCGCATGCGGGCGGCCTGTTTTCAGCAGAGCTTGAGACGGGCGGCTGGGAGCCGGTTCCGTTTGCAGGCATGATGTAAAAAAAGCCCTGGCATATGGGGAAGTCCCCATTGTGCCCGGGCTTTTTTGTGTTAAATGGAGCGGATGATGCCGCCTTCAACCCGCTGTGCGGTGCCATTAATGGCAGAAGCCGCTGATGAAGCGAGAAATACAATCGTATTGGCGACTTCTTCCGGGGTTGCATAGCGCTGAATCAATGATGTCGGTTCATTCACTTTAAAATAATCCCGGACGAAGCTGTCTGTGTCTTCTCCGGCAGCCTTTGCGGCTCCTTCCATGTAAGAAGCGACGCCTTCGGTCCATGTCGGTCCCGGCAGCACGGAGTTGACCGTGACATTTGTGCCTTTCGTCATTTCCGCCATTCCCCGGGACAAGCTGATTAACGCCGTTTTCGTCATTGAATACGGAATCATTTGCGCAAGCGGTTTGACTCCGGCTTCACTGGAGATGTTCAGAATCCGTCCGCTGTTTCTCTCGAGCATTTGCGGCAGAAAACGCCGGCACAGGCGCACGGCGCTCATAACATTCACTTCAAAATACCGAGTCCATTCGTCATCAGACACCTCAGCGAAGTCTTTTACTTCAAAAAAACCGAGATTATTGACGAGAATATCGACTTCCCCGATTACACCCGCGCGCTTTATCAAGTCATCCGCCTCATCCTGACGCGATAAATCCGCAGCGATGCCGTGGACCGTTCCGTAAGCGGAAAGCTCCTCAACCGTCCGTTCCACAGTTTCTTTTTTTCTTCCGTTTATAATCACCTCGGCGCCTTCGGCTAAAAAGCTTTTTGCCGCGGCTTTTCCGATGCCTGAGGTTGATCCTGTAATCAAAACGAGCTTTCGTTCAAGCTGTAATTCCATGATAATCCTCCTTTTTACACCATTGTGTAACAGTATACATGATGAATTTTAGTGTGTACGAACAATTTGCTTTCATGCAAAAAGGCCGGATATACAAGCCTTAAAGACTTATAGTATAATTACTGCGAAAAAAGGATACGAATGTCAAAGAGACAATCGTTTACCATAATCAGGGGGAGTTAAAAGAATGAAGAAGATCACTGCCGTCTGGGCGGCGCTTTTGGTCACCGCCTTTGTGATCGCCGGCTGTTCCGGCGCACAGGAAGAAGGAAGCGCGGCCAAACAAAAAGCCGTCTCAACCGAAGCATTCCCGGTAACCATTAAGGATGCCGCGAACGAAAAAGTAACCATAAAGCAGGCACCGGAAAAAATCGTTTCCCTCATGCCGAGCAATACGGAAATTACATACGCGCTCGGACTGGGAGATAAGGTCGCAGGCGTCACGACAAATGATACATATCCGAAAGAAGCGGTAAAAAAACCGAAAGTCGGAGATATGAATGTGAACGCTGAAAAAGTCATCGCGCTGAAGCCGGATCTCGTGCTTGCCCACGCGTCCTCTATGTCCGCTTCCGCCGATGCGATGAAGCAACTGAAAGATGCGGGCATCACCGTCTTAACGGTCAATGATGCGCAATCGTTCCAAGACGTGTACAAATCTATCAGCATGATCGGGAAAGCGGCCGGCAAAGAAAAGCAGGCGGATCAGCTGATCAAATCGATGAAATCCGACCTTTCCGGCATAGAAAAGAAAGCGGCGGCCATTTCTGAAAAAGACGAAAAGAAAGTATTCGTCGAAGTGTCTCCTGACGGCTACACGACGGGAAAAGGCACGTTTATGAACGAAATGCTTGAAGATATACATGCGAAAAACGCCGCCGGCAGCCAGACCGGCTGGGTGCAATTGACAGATGAAGCGATTGTCAAAATGAATCCGGACGTCATCATTACGACAGACGGCGTAAAGGCCGCTGAAGTGGAAAAACGCGCCGGCTGGGGTGCCGTCAATGCGGTCAAACACCACAATGTCTATTCTGTTGATCCCGACCTTGTCACACGCTCAGGCCCGCGCCTTGTCAAAGGGGTCGAGAAGCTTGCAGAAAGCGTTTATCCTGAAACGTTTAAAAAGTAACCGCCCGCTGGCCTACACGGTCAGCCTGCTGTTTTTAGCCGTTTGTACGGCACTCGGCATTTCAATCGGCAGTCTGCATATTCCTTTATCCGACGTTTTTTGGATCGGGATCGGCCGGACATCCTCGGCTGACCCTATGAATGTAAATATTATGATGAATATCCGCCTGCCGAGAGTCGTTCTGGCTGCCCTTGTCGGAGCCGCGTTATCCATTGCGGGAGCGGCGTTTCAGGGACTTCTGAAAAATCCGCTCGCCGACCCTTATACACTCGGGGTATCTTCGGGAGCCTCAGCGGGAGCCGTTATCACCTTGTTTTTCGGCATTCAGATTCCCGTCATCGGCCGGTTCACACTACCGGTTGTCAGCATCGCCGCAGCCATTGCGGTCATGGCGGCGGTTCTGTTTTTCAGCCGCCTCGTTCATGCGTCGATGTCGGTTTCGACGCTCATTTTGACAGGCATCATCATGAATTCTTTTCTCGGGGCTCTCATATCGCTTGTGATCGCTTTAACGGGCAATGATCTGCTCCCGATTGTCCGCTGGCTGTTAGGAAGCGTGTCAATGAGGGGCTGGGGCTATGTCGCGCTGTTTCTGCCTTTTTTTCTGGCCGGGACGGCGCTTCTGCTTATCAATGGCAGAGAATTAAACATTATGACTTATGGAGAAGAAAAGGCAAGGCTGTTAGGCGTCAGTACGGGAAAAAGAAAATGGCTGATGATCGCCGCCGGATCTCTGCTGACGGGAGGAGCGGTTGCCGTCTCGGGGACGATCGGATTTGTCGGCCTTGTCATTCCCCACGTGACACGGCTTTTGTGGGGGACGGATCATCGCCATTTACTGCCGCTGTCAGCATTGACGGGCGCCGGGTTTCTCATTTTGGCGGATTTGTTTTCCCGCACCGTCATTGAGCCTGTCGAATTGCCGATCGGCATTATGACGGCTTTGGCGGGAGCGCCTGTGTTTGCCTTGATTCTGCTTCGCCAGCATCATGGAGGGAAACGCTTATGATCAGGGTGAGCAGCCTGTCCGGCGGGTACGGAGGCCGGATGATTGTAGAAGATGTCAGCTTTACCGCCGGAAAAGGTGAATTTGTCGGCATACTCGGTCCGAACGGCTCGGGAAAAACAACGCTGATGAAATTGCTGACGGGAATGCTCTCTCCGTCAAAAGGCGAGGTGCTCGTAGCAGGCAGGCCCGTCGGCGGATACAAGCCGCGGGAACTTGCGAAAATCATGGCCGTTTTGCCGCAGCATACGAAGCAAGCTTTTACATTTACCGTTAAGGAAACAGTGTCCTTCGGCAGATATCCGTATCAAAAAGGACTCTTCAGACAGATGGATCAACATGACGAAGACATTGTCCGGGAAGCGATGGAAATGACGGGCATCGACCGATATGCGCAGCAATCCGTCCGCAATCTGAGCGGCGGGGAGCGGCAGCGCGTCTTTCTGGCGCAGGCGCTGGCTCAGCAGCCTGAGGTGCTGTGTCTGGATGAGCCGACGACCTTTCTTGATCTCAAATATCAGAAAGACCTGCTTGATACGGTGAAGCGGTTGACGAGAGAAAGAGGCCTGACGGTCATCAGTATTTTTCACGACCTAAACGCCGCAGGCCAATATTGTGATCAGCTCCTGATGATGAAAGACGGACGCGCTTTTCCGAAGCAGACGCCGGATCAGGCTTTGAAAAAAGAGACGATTGAAGACATTTACGGCATCACCGTCAGCGCTGTTGCCCAGCAATCGTCACCGAAACCGCTGATCGCTTTCATGCCGGAAGCGCAGGAGGAAAGAGAGCCTGTCAACGTTCCGTTCGCCTCTCTGATAAACAAAAGCGGAAATACCGTAACGCTTCATACAGAACGGCCGTTCAGAATGTTGTCAACCGCATCTGACGGCCCGGGCTTTTCGTGGAGCCGCCGGCTTTCCGGCTCAGCGGCCGCTGGTTTGATCTGCCGTACGTTTGATTCGGTCACAATTGCCGTGACTGCGCAGCATACCGTTTGGGTGCTGATCAGCGGACGTTTATCGGAACAGGGATTTGTACGGCTGTTAACGGCAGCGGCTGAAGCGAGAATGCAGGCTCTTTCCGGCAGACAGGCAAAAGGCGACATTGTCATTTGTGCCTTGCAGACAGGAGAGGCGATGGATGTCCCTCACGCGGAAAGAGCCGTCAGAAGAGGAACCGCGGCATGTGTAAAAGCGGCGGAAGAAGGAGGAATACAACGATGAAGCTGTATACGAAAACCGGTGATAAAGGACAGACAAGCCTGATCGGCGGCAGAACGGATAAAGACAGTCTGCGGGTTGAAAGCTACGGGACGATTGATGAGCTGAACAGCTTTATCGGGCTTGCGCTTGCGGAGCTTGATGATTGTGAGAATTGCGGTGATGTGAAAGCCGAACTCCGAAACATTCAGCATGAGCTGTTTGACTGCGGCGGCGACTTGGCGACGGTCACTGAACATAGAAGCTATACATTAAGAGAGACATCTATTTCCGCATTGGAGGACTGCATAGACCGTTACACGGCTGAAGCGCCCCCGCTTGAGAAATTTATTCTTCCGGGCGGGCATAAGGCGGCTGCTCAGCTTCACATCGCGCGGACCGTCACGAGACGGGCTGAGCGTCTCATCGTGAAACTCGGCAAAACAGAAGAGATAAATGATACGGTGATGCGTTACTTGAACCGCTTGTCTGATTATTTTTTCGCGGCGGCAAGAGCAGTTAACGCAAGACAGGGCGTTCAGGATATAGAGTATGAAAGAAGCGCCGCGGTATTCCGTGATGATGAATAATGTTTTGTTCAGCCGGCAGCAGCAAGCCGGCTGTTTTTTTATAGAGATATCCATCAATTGAACCTTTATTGACAGGAGGAAAATGTATCTTATGCATTATTGACTGAAAAATTAAAAAATGAGATATTATAAGAAACATTGTAAAATAATGGGGGATTTGATAGATGGATACATATAATAAGAGCGAGAGCATCTGGAATAAAAATTTCACCCTTCTGTTTATCTCAAGGCTGGTTAAATTGTCAGGCGACGGTTTTGCCTTTAATTCCATTCTGTGGTTTTTGATTTTTGACGGGGAAGGCGCGATCGGCACGTCCCTGCTCATTGCGGTCACGTTCCTTCCGGAGGCGATGCTGGCGCCGATTACCGGGCCTTTTATGAAGCAGCATACGCTGAAATTCTGGATGTATTTCTCCGACCTGACGCGCGCGGCGGTCGTGTTGATCATTCCGGTCTGTTACTTTAACGGTTTTTCTCCTTTATGGTTTGTCATGCTTCTCATGATTGTGCATTCAGCCACGGGAGCCGCTTATAATCCTGCATCTATCTCATTAATCCCCAATATTGTCAGAGAAAACAGCCTGCAGAAAGCGAATGCGGTCATCCAGTCATCAGGCCAGATCGTCAGGCTTGCCGCCATTACGCTGAGCGGGGTGTTCTTAACATTTATCAGTCCCGCTTATTCTTTGTTTATCGCTCTTATATTCTATCTTCTATCAGGTTTTCTCGTACTCTTTATGTCATACCAAGTCCAGCATGCCAAACAGGATACAGTCGCCGTCAGACAGCGCGGGACGTATTTCGGAAGGCTCAAACGGGGTTTCGTTCTTGTCAGGAAACACCAGATTTTATACCCGCTCGCCATCTATTGTATCTTCATGAATTTTGCGGCCGCTCCGTGGGAGGCGCTCTCTGCCGTTTATGTCGCCGAAGATTTAAACATGCCGCCGATCATCTACTCGCTTTTGAAAGCGACAGGCACGGGCGGAGCCTTTTTAATGGGTTTTATTTTGGCTAAGGTGAAGGTGAACAAATACGGCCTCCTGTTTGTGTCAGCGGGAATCATAGAAGGAGCGGCATTTTTCATCACCGGCCTCAACACTTTTCTGCCGCTCGTCTTCCTCGCCGCGTTTGCGTTCGGATCTGCCGTCAGCGCTATTAATGTGCCGGAATATACGATTATTCAGACGTCTGTGGACCATGATGACCAGCCGCAAGTCTATGCCGTCATCCATATGATCTCAAACATATCCATTCCGCTCGGCGCGGTTCTTTGCGGATACGCGGCTAACGCCTTCGGTCCCGGAAAAGTCATTGCCGCCGGCGGTCTCGTTGAAGTCCTGTCCGGTCTCGGAATATTGTTCTTTACGAAGCTGGCCAAAGCCGAACGCTCAGATCTCATCAGGGAAAAAGAAGCGAGCATCAGAATATAGATTTTTCGTGAAACGCCCTGCGCCGTCCGGTGCAGCGGCGTTTTTTTATGCGAAGGTCCGGGGGCTTATACGACTCCGGTCTGATATGAAAATCAATCTCTGACTCGTTTTGCCGGCCGCGGGATTTGTTTATAGTAAAGACAAGGAAAACGAAAGGAGGATCTGCATGAATATAAATGGCAAAACGGCAGGCGGCTTTCTGCTGATTGTGTTCGGACTTTCTGTCTTTTTCGGAGGAGGCCATTTCGCATTTATCATCCCGCTGGCGATCGGAGGCCTGATGCTTTACTGGGGAATCAAACGTTTTTCAAAAGGCCGGGCGGTATCGGGTATCATCGCGGGCGTCATCGGAGCTATGATTCTCGTCGGTTCTCTTCCATTTATCGTTGCGATCGGACTGGCCGGCGCCATGGTGTATTTCGGGTGGAAGATGATGAAGCAGGGCGGCTCAGATACCGCTTCCCGCCAGTATGAACCGGAAGCGGCATCACCGGGCTATCAATCCGGATTTGACTCTGAATGGGAAGAATTTCTGAAGAAAAAATAAGGAGGAAGACAAAATGGTCTTAAAAAGAATAAGAAATATGTTCGTCGCATCTGT
This sequence comes from Bacillus sp. EB106-06-01-XG163, assembly GCF_058791615.1. NCBI lineage: Bacteria > Bacillati > Bacillota > Bacilli > Caryophanales > Bacillaceae > Bacillus > Bacillus sp. EB106-06-01-XG163. The sequence goes on along the minus strand of NZ_JBYTDS010000006.1, from coordinate 213,414 downwards.
TAACGAAGGGCTTGATAAATTAGAAAATCCGAAAGTCATGCTGAATCAATATGTGCGTGATATGGAAAGTGACATCGCTAAGGCGAAACAAACGATTGTCAAACAGCATACGATCGTCCATCAGTTTAAGAAAAAACAGGAAGACGCCTCCGAAACGGCGGCAAAACGGAAAAACCAAGCTCAGCTTGCTTTTGACGCCGGGGAAGAGGAGCTAGCGAAAAAGGCGCTGACTGAAATGAAATACCTTGAGGGAAAAGCGGCCGAACATGAAAAAGCGTATGAGCAGGCGAAAACACAGCTGGCAGAGCTGAAAGAGCAGCTGGAAACTTTAGAAACGCGCCTCCGCGACGTAAAGGATAAAAAACAGGCGCTCATCGCCCGCGCAAACGCGGCAAATGCGAAGGAACATATGAACGCTTCTTTCGACAAAATTGACAGCGAAAGCGCCTACAGAGAGTTCCTTCGAATGGAAAGCCGCATTGAAGAAATGGAAGTCCGCGTTAAATACGGCACTTCAGCTGAGGCGAACACAGAATACAGCCGCTCCCAATATTCAGACGAGGTGGAAGCTGAGATTGAAAAAATGCGCTCGCTTTCTCTGGAAAAAACAGAGCGTCAAAAAGCGGCTCATGAATAATGTGCACAAGGGAAGATCGGCGCGTTTACGCCTCTTCCCTATACGCACGTATCAATTATCCGGCTTTTCCTTTATAATAAAATGAATGAAAAAGGATGGAACGTAATGAAGCGTAAGATTGCCAAAGGACTGATGGCGGCGTCCGTTCTGATCTGCTGTCTGTTTTTGGTGAAAGAAGTGTTTGCCGGGCGTTTTTTTCCGCTGTACGAAACAGAAGCGGAATCGGCAAGCATACCGCCGCGTGCCGTCAACAGCCTGTCGGTTTCATCGGAACAGACGGATGTAAAAATCATCGCGGAAGCGCGGAATGATATCGCGGCAAACATGACTGGACCGGCGGGGAAAATGTTTGTCCAAAGCAGGGGAAAGACCCTCAATCTTAAAGCAAAGGAGAAAGGGTTCCAATTTCTGAATCTCTTTCAGCGTCCTCTGCTGATTGTCCGCATTCCGTATGATTATCATCGAGACATCACCGTCCATACATCAAGCGGCAGCATTGCCGTCGACGGAAACAAGGGGCTGTCTCTTGCGCACCTCGGCGTCCGTTCTGTAAGCGGGAACATGTCGCTGAAGCACGTGAAGACGGATGTGTTTGAAGCGAAGGGGCTGTCGGGCAATCTCACAGCAGCAGGCCTTGCGGCAAAAACGGGGGCTGTCCGTTTATCCTCGGGACATGTCGGGCTTCAACATGTGGCGGGCGCCCTTGACGTGCGGGTCGCTTCCGGCAGTGTCGATGCCTCGCTTGAGACGGCGGATGCTCCCGTATCCGTCAGGCTTGCGAGCGGCAGCGCAGCGATCAGCCTGCCGAAAGACGGAAGTTTTACGGTGAACGCCGAGACGGCAAGCGGAAGGATTCGGCCGTCTTATTCCTTTGAGAAAACGAGTAAGGAAGGCGGGGCATTTACCGGCATGAAAGGCAGCGGCGCCAGGCCGATTGATATAAAAGTGACGAGCGGCAATATTGCACTGCAATAGTCAAGGAAAGGAGGGGCAAGCAGCTGATGGCAAAAAAACAGATTCTCGGACTTATCATCGCCTTATTAGGAGTCAGCATGTTTTTGCGTATTATCGGCATCGGCGACTTCTTGTTTTGGCCGCTCTTTTTTCTGATCACAGGTTATATTTTTAATAAATATTCCCGCGGCTGGCTCGGCTCCGTCCTGTATATCTTCGCCGCTTTTTTATTTTTGAGGAACCTGTTCAGCGCCACCTTTAACCTGTTCGGCTATGCCTTCGCCGCCTTTCTCATATACGCGGGCTACAGGCTCCTGAAAGGAAAGCGCGTGTATGAACATAAAGAGAAGAAAATCAATCTTGAAAAAGAAGAAAAGCCTTCCGCCCAGACGGAAAGCAGACAGCCGGACCTCCGCAGCTTTTTTATCGGCGAGCTCCGGATGATGAAGGACCCGTTTGAGCTGAATGATTTAAATGTTTCCGGATTCATCGGCGATGTGAAAATTGATTTGTCAAAAGCGATGATTCCCGAAGGAGAAAGCACGATGACCATCAGCGGTGTCATCGGCAATGTCGATGTGTACGTCCCGCCGGATATCGAAGTGTCCGTCAGTTCATCGGCTTTTATCGGCGATATGAACCTGCTCGGCTCTAAGAAAAGCGGCATGAGCCCGAATCTGTATAAAGTATCGTCTGAGTACGGCGACTCGCCGCGGCGGATTAAAATTTCAATTTCGTTATTCATCGGCGATGTGGATGTGAAGTATTTATGAGGAAAAAATTACTCGCCAATATTCAGTGGCGCGCCATGCGGATGACCGCGGGACTCAGTCTGCTCCTTTGCGCGGTGTTTATTACGCTGATGCTGCTGTATTACGGGCTTGACCCGATGCTGCTGTTTTCTTCCGGCTGGTTCGGTATTCCGTTTGTGGTGATCCTGCTTCTGGCGTCTCTTTCGGCGGGATTGATTTCCGGTTATGTATACGGCGGCCGCCTGAAAACAAGGATGGATACACTGATTGAAGCGGTTTTGAAATTTGAAAACGGCAATTTTGCTTATCGGGTGCCGCCGCTCGGCGATGATGAAATCGGTCTGGCGGCAGACCAGCTCAACGAAATGGCCAAGCGGGTCGAGCTCCAGGTCACATCGCTGCAAAAGCTCTCCAACGAACGGGCGGAATGGCAGGATCAAATGAAAAAATCGGTCATCACTGAAGAACGCCAGCGGCTGGCGCGCGATCTGCACGATGCCGTCAGCCAGCAGCTCTTTGCCATTTCTATGATGACATCCGCCGTCTTAGAGCAGGTGAAAGATGCGGATGACAAAATCGTCAAACGGATTCGCATGGTTGAACATATGGCGGGGGAAGCGCAAAACGAGATGAGAGCGCTGCTATTGCATTTGCGGCCCGTCACTTTAGAAGGAAAAGGCTTAAAAGAAGGGCTGATTGAGCTGTTAAAAGAGTTCAAAGCGAAGCAGCCGCTGGATATTGAGTGGGACATCAGCGATACGGGTGTGTCAAAAGGCGTTGAAGACCATCTGTTCCGCATCGTGCAGGAGGCGCTTTCCAACGTTTTCAGACATTCAAAGGCGACCAAGGTCACCGTCAGGCTCGGCGCGAAACATCAAAAACTTCAGCTTAAAGTCATTGATAACGGGGCGGGTTTTACGATGGATCAAGTCAAAGCATCCTCATACGGCCTGCATTCCATCAAGGAAAGAGCGAGTGAAATCGGCGGCATAGCGGAAATTATCTCCGTAAAGGGAAAAGGCACGCAGATCGACGTGAAAGTCCCGATTTATCAGAAAACAAAAGGAGAGAACGACAGTGATTCGAGTGTTACTGATTGATGATCATGAAATGGTCAGGATGGGTCTGGCCGCATTTTTAGAAGCACAGCCGGACATTGAAGTCGCCGGTGAAGCATCAGACGGGCAGCAGGGCGTCGATCTGGCCGCAAAGCTTTTGCCGGATGTGATTTTAATGGACCTCGTCATGGACGGCATGGACGGTATCGAAGCGACAAAACAGATCTGCGCGACACTCAATGACCCGAAAATCATCGTGCTGACGAGCTTTATTGATGACGACAAAGTGTATCCGGTGATCGAAGCGGGAGCGCTCAGCTATTTGCTGAAAACGTCCAAGGCGGCAGAAATAGCCGAAGCCATCAGAGCGGCTGCCAAGGGCGAACCGAAGCTTGAATCGAAGGTGGCGGGAAAAGTGCTGTCAAGGCTGCGCCATTCAGAGAATCAGCTTCCGCATGAAACGCTGACAAAAAGAGAACTGGAAATCCTCTGTCTCGTCGCGGAAGGCAAGACGAATAAAGAGATTGGTGAAGAGCTGTTCATTACGATTAAAACGGTGAAAACCCACATTACGAATATATTGTCAAAGCTTGATGTCAGTGACCGCACGCAGGCAGCCGTATATGCCCACCGCAATCATCTCGTGACATAAGAAAAGGAGAGCGGTGCCAGCACACTCTCCCGAGGAACGGGGTCATTGGGACATTCCCTTTGTTCCGAAATCCCTGATGGCGACTTTGACTTTGTATTCAATATCCGATTCACTGAAGTGATGATCCCAGTCAGAGGATATCTTTTTCCATTTATCGGGATAATGAATCCGGACTTGATCGCCTAACCCGGTAATATCCACTTTCAACTCATGCTGCATGTAATCAATGAATGCCATGACATCTGAATGAATGCTGCGTTTTACCGCGTTTTTGATTTCATTTATATAGGACTCCTTGAAGGAATCTTCTTTCGGGTTCCAATCCTCAGATAGACGGCCTTCAACAAACCGGGTAACGATAAACTTGAATTTTCCGTTTTTATATTGTGTTTTTACATCATATTTGCTGGAAAATACCTCGAAAGACAAATAATAATTGTCATGCTTTGCAAACGTAACGCCTCCCTTTACCGTGCCTGTGAACAGGTTCATATTCTGGACTTGTAAAGGAGTTAGATTCGCATACCAGAATTTATTTTTAATAATGGTAGCGCCCCAGATTTCCAGTCTGCTGCCCACTTGGCGAACTTGAGGAAGGGCAAAGGTCTCGCCCTTGGCGATTCTCTCGGATATTTCCCCCAATGTCACGGGCTCCATCATCCGGATGGTGACCGCATTATTCTCCGTTAAGTCATAGATCGTATTTGACGCAGGCTCTCCCTGGTCACTGATTTTGAAAATATCTTTCGTTTTATCCGGCACCGTCATCACATTGCAGCTTCTTCTCGTACCGTTGTCCCTGATAAATTGGTTCATCAATGCGTCAAGCGGGATGTCGTCCTTTAACAGCGCCTCGGAAAACAGCATGATACGCAAGTGCTGGGAGAAAGCGGGGTGATTTTTTAATGATGCCGTTCGTAAGGCTTGATGGACGGTTTCTCCGGAAGTGGAAGTCACCTTTGTCGTGTCGCTCCCTGACGACGACTGCTGGGAACTTGCTTTTTGCGGAACCAGAATCTGCTGCGTCACTTCCACGTTTTCTTCCTCGGGTTTATCGAGCCCGACGCCGATAACGAGACTCAAATCTTCTATATTGCGGCTGTCCCAGCATCCGGCTAAAAGCAATGTGCAAAGAATGATTACGATATATTTCTTCATTGCGCTTTTTTCACCTTCCTTTTCACAGCGACGACTGCAAACATCAGTAAAGGCAGCAAAAAGAAAACCAAGAAGATATAGCCTAGAATATCACTGAACAGCATCAGCTTGTTAGCGTCTTTGGGCATCAATGATCCGAAGAATGTCGCAATGCCTACGAAAATGATGCCCTTTTTGTGCTTCAGCCCGAAAATTTTATTAAGACCCGATGTCGCGAAATATCCGTACGATACATAGGTGGCGAAAAATTGGATAATCCAGACGGCAAGCAAAAAAGACTCGAATCTTTCGATAAAAAGCCCTTTGATTTCAAATGATTGAAAAAGCGCAATCGTAGGCCAGATCATTGTTTTGACATCCTGGGTGGTTAAGGCGCCGACGACGAGCACGTAGGTAATGATGTATAAAATAATCGGGATGCCAAAGCCCATGGCCGACATACGGAACGTGTGCTTTTTATTTTTGATGTGCTCAGGGAGAAACAGCATAATCTCAATTCCTAAGAATGAAACAGAAACGACGGTCAAGGAAGCCATAACGGGAGAAAACCCCTGTCCGAGCACCGGCCGCAGGTTGTCCAGATCAAATATTTTAAAGCTGAAAGAAAACACCACCAGCAAAATAATGATCGTAATCGTTAAATAGAAAGGAAAGAGCCTGCCGAGATCGCTCATGCCGCCGATAATTAAATAAACGGAACAGGCGATAAAGATAAACAGCGTAACCGGCACGGGCGTTCTCTCCAATAAAAAGAACTTGACCATTTCCGCCATCGCCCGGGCTTCGAAGCTGGCGACTCCTATAAAATAGAGACAGATCATAAGATTGACGATATTTCCCGCCCATTTGCCGAGGCCTTCGTTCATATAATCAAACAATGATCCGTACTGATGCTTTTTCATAATGAGCGTATTGAGATAAATCAAAAAGATAAAGATGACGCCTTCCAGACATAATGCAATCCAGCCGTCCGGCGAATTCGCCCTTGATGACAGCGACCGCGGCATGGTAAGGAGTCCCGCCCCGAGCATCGTGTTGGAAATCAATGCCGTCCCTTGATAGCTAGTAAGCTTATTGAGAGTTGTTTTCTGGCTCATTTACGTTTTTCGCCTCTTTTGGTTGATTTTTAATAGGGAGACGGAGAATAGAGTCGTTTGCGTTTTTTAAGCTGAAAAATCCATTCGGCGAGAAATACGGAGAACCGAAGCTTCGCTGTCTCGATAAATGAGTGTAGATCGCCAGCATAAATAAAATCATGCCGTACAGCCCGAAAGCTGCCGCGGTAAACATCGAAATGAAACGGAGCACACGGAACGACAGACCCATCCCGTACTGCGGCACCGTAAATGAAGCGAGCGCGACAATGCTGACCACGATGACCATGATGGAGCTGACAATATTCGCTTCAACGGCCGCTTGGCCGATGACGACTCCGCCCACCAATCCGATCGTCTGGCCGAGCGGGCTGGGAAGCCTCAAGCCCGCTTCTCTCAGCAGCTCTATCGTAATTTCCATTACCATCGCTTCAATGATAGGCGGGAAGGGAACGTTTTCTCTGTTCGCCGCGATGGTGACTGCAAGCGACGTCGGCAGCAGCCCTTGGTGAAACGAAACGAGGGCGATATAAATGGACGAAAAAAACAGCGTAATAAAAATAGACGTAAACCGCAGCACCCGGATGAGCGAGGCGGAAATCCACCGTTCATAATAATCATCGGGAGACTGCATTAAAATTCCTAAAGAAGCCGGAACCACCAGCGCAAACGGCGAGTTGTCGACAAGGATGGCGACGCGGCCGTTGAACAAGGCGGAAGAGACTTTATCAGGCCGTTCCGTATTTTGTATTTGCGGAAAGGGCGAATACTTATTATCCTCAATAAGCTCCTCAAGCGTTCCGGAATCCTGAATGTCGTCCATCTTCACTTCGCTGAGGCGCTTTACAACATCGCTGACGACAGATGGGTCCGCCTTATCATCTATGTACATGACCGTGGCGTATTTTAACTTATTTTCTCCGATCGGAACCTTTTTCGTTTTCAGCTTCGGATGGTTCGTGCGCTGCCTGATCATGGCGACGTTTGTATCAGAATCTTCTATGAAGGCGATTTTCGGACCTCTTACGACCTTTTCGGATGTGGGTTCATTCACGCTTCTTTTTTCTCTTTTTCCCGTGGACAAAATGTATACGCTGTCAAGTCCGTTAATAAACACGGCGCATTTTCCCCGCAGAATGGAGATGACGGCTTCCTTCGACGTAAAGACGGGACGGGCGTCGATCTTATCAAGACGTTTCGTCACCGTATCCAGCGTCAGAGTGTCTTCCTCCCGAAGCAGCGTTTCAATCGCCTCTTTTATTTTGTCTTCGTCGTTCATTTCACTCAGATACATATAATAAAAAACAAGCCCGTTTGGAAGCATCTTTTTATTTTGAACCAGGTCATCATTCTGCTCTACGTGGGGAAGCACCAGTGCCAGATTAACGTGTATGTATTCCTTGAATTCCGATTGCGCCATCGACAGTCACCCGCCTTCCAATCCTTAATTGAGGTTATCTTTTCCTGTTAAAAAAATGATATACTATGATAAAGTATTTAATGGTACAAGTTTTTTTATGAAAGCGGAGGAGAGATGTGGCACAAGTCAGACTGGCAGGAAATGCCGAAGAAATTGAACAGCTCATCAAATCATTTGAAGCGCATTACGAAGTGGCTTACACGTCGAAAGAATACCGTAAAACAAATCCGAAGTATAAATACTCTAAGGATTCGCGCGTCTATCTTGAGCTGAAATTAAAAACGGCCAAGGCCGAAAAATAAAAAGGGTTTCATCTGTTACTGGCGAATAATACTCAGGGTGAAGCAACTGTTATGGAGGGATACATAAATGGACTACAGAATTGAAAAAGACACCATGGGAGAAGTTAAAGTTCCGGCAGATAAATTTTGGGGCGCTCAGACACAGCGCAGCAAAGAGAACTTCAAAATCGGTTCAGAAAAAATGCCTCAGCGTGTTGTGAAGGCGTTTGCAATATTGAAAAGAAGTACAGCGATCGCCAACGAACGCCTCGGCAACTTAGAGTCTGAAAAAGCACAGGCGATTGCCGCTGTATGTGACGATGTTTTAAACGGCAAATACGACGATAACTTTCCGCTCGTTGTCTGGCAGACGGGAAGCGGCACGCAAAGCAACATGAACATGAATGAAGTGGTGGCCAACCGCGCGACTGCTTTATTGAAAGAAAAAAATTCCGAGCTGAAGATTCATCCGAATGATGACGTTAACCGCAGCCAAAGCTCAAACGATACATTCCCGACGGCGATGCACGTTGCGGCGGTTCTTGCCGTATATGAGCAGCTCGTTCCGGCGCTTGATCAGCTGCGCGCGACGCTTGATGAAAAAGCGAAAGCTTATCAGGATATTGTGAAAATCGGACGCACGCATTTGCAGGACGCCACTCCGCTGACGCTCGGACAGGAAATCAGCGGCTGGGTATACATGCTTGACCGTTCGAAAGAAATGATTCTTGAGTCAACGGAAAAAATCCGCGCGCTTGCCATCGGAGGCACGGCAGTCGGCACGGGAATCAACGCTCACCCGCAGTTCGGTGAATTCGTCGCGGAAGAAATCACAAAAGTAACGGGGCAGACATTCAAAAGTTCGCCTAACAAATTCCACGCGCTCACAAGCCATGATGAAATCACTCACGTTCACGGCGCGTTAAAAGCATTGGCTGCCGACCTGATGAAGATTGCCAACGATGTCAGATGGCTGGCTAGCGGCCCACGCTGCGGAATCGGCGAAATCGTCATTCCTGAAAATGAGCCGGGAAGCTCTATCATGCCGGGCAAAGTCAATCCGACGCAAAGTGAGGCGCTGACAATGATCGCCGCGCAAGTGATGGGAAATGACGCGACAATCGGATTTGCGGCCAGCCAAGGAAACTTCGAGCTGAATGTCTTCAAACCGGTTATTATCTATAACTTCCTGCAGACCGTGCAGCTGCTCAGTGACGGAATGAATTCCTTCCATGACAAATGCGCTGTCGGTATTGAGCCGAACCAAGAGACGATTCAGGAAAATCTCTCTAACTCATTAATGCTTGTTACGGCGCTTAACCCGCACATCGGTTATGAAAACGCCGCGAAAATCGCCAAGCTTGCCCACAAAGAAGGCCTGACGCTGAAAGAAGCGGCATTACAGCTGAACCTTCTGACAGAAGAACAATTTAATGAAATGGTGCGTCCGGAAGATATGGTGCACCCGAAAGCATAAAAAGAAAGAACGGCTGCAGTCATTGCGGCCGTTCTTCTAAATAAACTGCTGTTTCAGTAAAAATCTGAGCTGTTCTGCATCTTCAGCCAGCAGGTCGGATTCCTTCAAATTCAGTATCATTCCTTTGATGATTGCCGGTTTCGGCGACTTTTTCTTCATTTCCGCTTCCAGAATATCCAAGCTCTCGGTGAATTCAGATGCTTGCGCCTTGTCCATCGTGCCGATGCGCGTGCGGAGGGTCTGCAAGATCGATTGGCTTAAAGGATCGGGCTGCCCGTTATGAAGGGGCCCAAACAGTGAGCTTGCCTCATCAAGAGAAATAAACGCTTCATCATGTCTGTCCGCCATTCCGTTTACGATGTCATCAATTCTGTGAATCACGGTATTTGCCAAAAGCGAAGGCTGTACGGACCGGCCGGTCAGAATGAGATATTCAAGATACATCTGACTGATTCCTTCTATTAAAAAACAAAGCTCGGCTGTGTATGGTTCAGCTTTTTCTCCGTAAATCGCAAGAAGACTGTCGATATGAAACTGCAGGATCGACCGGCGGATTCTCTTTCCGCACTGCGCCGCTTCTTCGGTATAAGGAAGTGAACCGTCTTTCATCTGCACGGTAATAAAATCCTGATGGGCGAGAATCGATTCGTAAAACACCGCAAGCTGTTTTTGGTAAGCGGCTCTCGGACTGTCGCCCTCCGTTTGGATCGTCGTGATTCGGGTAAACGTTTTATCATAGTAGTAATTCAGCATGGATAGAAGCAGTGCTTCTTTGGAAGGAAAGTATAGATAAAAAGCGCCTTTTGAGATTTTGCATTCATCGGCGATTTCCTGAACCGATGTAGATTTGTACCCTTTTCGGGCAAACAGTTTAATTGCTGCTTCAATGATCAGCTTTTCTTTTTCCTTCAATGGTTCCACCCTTTCGGAGCCAGGAGGCTGGCTTGTGCTGCTCTTGTATGACTATATGGTCATATTGATATTCCGTAAATTTAACCTGATTGTAACTTGTTTTTTTGTTTTGTTTTATTTATATTATAAAGTGAGCTGACCGAATGGTCAAAGTTCTGGCGAAAGGGTGAATCTGAAAATGAAAGAATTAGATGAAATGATCAGCCGCTTGCGAAACAGAGGAATTAAAGTCGAAAAGGTGAAATATCCGAAAAAGACAATTTGTGAAAAGAAATGGGTTCATCAATGCCAAAAACCGCTGAAAGCAAACTACAGAGATTTTAACGGCTATTCCTTCACATAAAAAAAAGACTGCAATGAAACACTACAGTCTACTTTGGTATGATAATTTGGTAGATTACACCCGATTGGTCATTTTCAATTGAAATTGATGCTTTATGCAGGGTTAAAATCCGTTTTACGATGCTGAGTCCTATGCCGAACTCGCCTTTCTTCCCTTTATTAAAAGGCTCGTACAAGCTGGATAGCATCTCATCCTCGATCGGAGGCCCGTCATTTTTAACCGTCATGACAATCTGCTGCTGATTTTGGCTGATCCGAATGTGAATCGCCGTTTCTGCATAGCGGATTTGATTTTCGAGAATGTTTTCAAGAAGTTTGCTCCATTGTTCCGGATCACCGGGCATCATTAATGCATCTTCTGTATCAACGGTCCACGATAATTCCTTCCGGGCCCATTTGAGCCGTTCAATGACTTCTTCCGTGACCTTCACAATGTCAAATGTCTCATGGTGCACCCGCTGCTTCATTAAATAATCAAGCTTCGTTAAATATAATAAATCCTTAATTTTCTTCTCAAGTTTTTCTGCTTCGCCTTCAATGACATCAATTGTGGTTTCCAGATCCCCCTTAGGAAAAATCCCGTCCTTTATTGATTGAGTATAGCCCCTTATCACCATGACAGGCGTTTTTAAATCATGAGAGATATTTTGCAGGAGCGTTCTTTCCGTTTCATCCTTTTGCACCAGCTTGCTCCGCATGTCTTCAATGGTATGGCCTAATTTTCCGATTTCGTCTTTTCTGTCGACGATGACCGGATCATCCCAATCCTGTTTTGAAATCCGTTTGACATGCTTCTCTAAGGAAACGAGCGGGCGCGAGAGATATTTGGCAAGCCAAATCGCCGGAATCCAGCTTAACAAAATCACGCCGGCAATGATAAAGAGCAGCTGCTTGAACAGGGTGAATGCCAGATCATCACGATAAGAATCAAGGGCGTAAGACAGCATCATCGCATCCTGGCCGTTAATGGTGAGGCCTTTTTTAATGACGAAAAACACTTTTTCACCGCTGATGTCCGCGCTGTATCGTTTCGTGACGCTGTGCTGGCGGCCCGCGAGCTTGTACACCTTATGGATAAAGGAAGAAGAAAAGTAGTTCAAGTCTTTGTCACTGGCCGATTCCTCCCGTTCCGGCAGAAGAACGTGCTGAACGGATCGGAAAGTCGTCGGCGCGGTCGCATCCTCGCTGTAATATCCCCGCTCGATCGATCCGGGCAGCCGGTACTCCGTCAGTACATGCTGTTCATTTTCAATGGTCGTATACGTTTCATCCGTGAAAAAATTACGCAGCGTATTTGAGAACAGCACGAGAAGCAGAATCGAGATGGCTAAAAGGATGCCTGAGATGACCACCCATATTTGAAAAGCAAGCGGCTTATTTTTCATGACGTCATCATCCTGTAGCCGAATCCGTAAATGGTTTCAACCTTTAACCCGGGCATTTTTTTCCGCAGCCTCCGCACAAGATCATCGACCACCCGGTCAGTGCCGAAATAATCATGGCCCCATATTTTCAGCAGGATATCTTCCCTGGAAAAGGGGTGTCCTTTATGGTGAAGAAATAAAAGCAGCAGATCAAATTCCTTAGACGTCAAATTGACCAGGCTGCCGGTTTCATCATAAACCTCTCGGGCATCTTCGATCACATTGTAGGAAGAAACGGTGATGCCGGTTTTCTTTGCGGCGGGCTGTTCTTTATACACGAGCTCGAGCAGCTTCTGGACCCGTATAATAAGTTCTCTCGGCAAAAAAGGCTTGGCGATATAATCATTGCTTCCAAGCTCTAACCCGAGGACTCTGTCAATATCGGCATCCCGCGCGGAAATGAAAATAACCGGCACATCGGGATCTTTTTCTTTTATTTCTTTTATCAATGTATAGCCGTCCGTATCCGGAAGCATGATGTCAAGAATCCACAAGTGGGGAGACGGCTGCATCTGCTTTCTGGCATCTTCGCCTTTTGTGAAAGATGTAATGTTCCAGCCTTCATTCTCTAAATATTTTGTGAGCAGTTCATTCAGGTTATCCTCATCTTCAACTAGATAAATGGTGTATGACAAGGCATTTCACATCCTTTCAACGTCATTATACTAGTTTTAACATACTCAAGCCGCATTTTCATAATTTCACATATTCTTTTCATTTTTATCCCACAATGTTTGTTTATGATGTGTATAAGGGAAGAAAGGAAGAAAAAAAGCGGGGAAGATAACATGTTCAAACACATTTTGTTTTGGAGCTTTGCTTTTCTCCTTATTATTGGGACAATAGAACTTGTACATGCGATGAATATGTAATCGATAGAATGAAAACATGCTGAAGGAGTGTGCGTGAATATGAACGATCATCGAGATGACGGCAGAAGCCGCGATCAGTCAGATCTTTCACATACGGAACAAAACAGAAATGAACAGCAGCAGATCAGCCATCAGGAGCCCGAGCTGCTCGAAGGGCCCGTCTCGAAAGAAGCGGAAAACGAGACGGCGGCCGGTACGGAATTTGAAAAAACGGCTGCCGTGAAAAAAGAAAAAAAACGGAGAGCCGCTTGGCTGAGCCCGATTTTAGGCGGCATTATCGGCGGCGGCCTCGTGCTTGGCATTGTGCCGAACCTGCCGGGTGAGCAGCATAAGACAGAAGCCGTTTCTGATACGAAACAAGTTCAGTCTTCGAATTTTACGTCAACGCCTTTGAAAAATACCTCAAGCGTAGCGGATATGGTGGAAGACTTGGAGCCCGCGATTGTCGGAGTGTCCAACTACCAAGCTTCGCAAAGCAGCCAGTTCGGACTTGACGGCGGTTCAAGCTCTGAAACGGAAAGCGGCACGGGGTCAGGCGTCATCTTCAAAAAAGACGGCGAAAAAGCGTACATCATTACAAACAACCATGTCGTAGAAGGTGCGAACAAACTGTCGGTCACTCTTTACAATGGGAAAACCGAAACGGCAAAGCTTGTCGGAAAGGATGCCATCAGTGACTTGGCTGTATTGGAAATCAGCTCGTCCAATGTCAAAAAAGCGGCCAGCTTCGGGGATTCCTCCAAGCTCCGCATTGCCGATAAAGTGATTGCCATCGGCAACCCGCTCGGCCAGCAGTTTTCCGGCACCGTCACACAAGGTGTCATCAGCGGGCTGAACAGAACGGTAGACGCCGATACATCCCAAGGCACGGTGGAAATGAACGTGATTCAGACGGATGCGGCGATTAACCCCGGAAACAGCGGCGGCCCGTTAATCAACTCAAGCGGCCAAGTTATCGGGATCAACAGCATGAAAGTCAGTGAAAACGGCGTGGAGTCACTCGGCTTTGCCATTCCGAGCAATGATGTAGAACCGATAGTCGACCAGCTGCTTGCAAAAGGAAAAGTCGAGCGCCCATTTTTAGGTGTGCAGATGATTGACATGGCGCAAGTGCCGGAAACTTATCAGGAAAACACGCTCGGACTGTTCGGCGACCAGCTGTCTAAGGGTGTTTACGTAAAAGAAGTGCAATCCGGCTCACCGGCTGCGAAAGCGGGCATCAAATCAAATGACGTCATTGTACAATTGAACGGCAAAGATGTCGGCAGCAGCGCTGATATCAGACAGATCTTATATAACCAGCTGAAAATCGGCGATAAAACGACTGTTCAAGTTCTCAGAAACGGAAGCAAAAAGACGCTGAACGTCACATTAACGAAACAAACCGAAAGCGCAAGCTGAACGCATAAAAAAAGCTGAACCTGCAACTGAGGTTCAGCTTTTTTCGTTATTCTCCCAAGTAGGCTGACAGCATCCACACATGCTTGTCCGCTTCTTCAACTAATCCGACAAACAGGTCGGCAGTTGACGGGTCATTTTGTTCCTCGGCGATGCCGATGACAAATTTTGATTCGCGGCTGATTTGTTTATAGTCTTGAACCAGTGATTCCACCATTTCAGAAGCCGTTTTTTCCTGACCTTCATCCGTAATGGAAGCTTGTTCAAGGTAAGTGTGTAAAGTCGCCGCAGGCTGTCCGCCGATGGCCAGAAGTCGCTCTGCGATGGCATCCGCCGTTTCCGCCGCTTCGTTATACAGCTCTTCAAATTTTTCATGAAGCGTAAAGAAATGAGGGCCTTTTACATACCAATGGAAGCGGTGCAGTTTAGAGTAAAGGATAAACCAGTTTGATAATTGTGTGTTCATTGATTTCTCAACAAGAGTTTCAGTTTTTTTCGCGTTTTGTGTATTCATATTCATCGTCCTCCCTGTGATCTGATAATTTAATTATATCACATGTTAAATAAAAATCAATACTAAATTATAATAATTATAATTTAGGTTTAAGTGAACAGCTTTTTCTTTATAATCGATTCCCAGGCGGACCACGGAAAGAGTGAGCGGAAAGCCAATGTCAGCTTAACGCCCCTGCCGATCGGATACCGCAGTTTCTTCAGCCGTTTCCTTTGTGCCAATTGATAAATCAGCTCCGCTACGTCATCAGGATCGCCGCTTTTGGATGCGTTGGCTTTGAAGTAAGCTTCTATTTGCTGATAATAGCGGTAATAAGGCGAATCTTTGCCGGGTGCCGTAAGATGATTGGAGAGAGATGTCTCCCATATAGACGTTTTGTAGGAGCCCGGTTCTATTAAAGCGGCATCAATTCCTAAAGGCAGCAGTTCGAGGCGCAGGCTCTCTGTAAACCCTTCAACCGCGAATTTGGAAGAGACATACGGAGATAGAGCCGGGAAACCGGTCAGTCCGCTGATACTGCTGATATTGAAGATTTTCGCCCCGCTATGTTTTCGCATATAAGGCAGCACGGTTTTTGTGACGTGAATCAGACCCAATACATTTGATTCATACTGCTGTCTGTAATGTTCCATCAGCACATCGTCAATAAACCCCCCGTACGCAGTGCCGGCGTTATTGACGAGCAGGTCAATCGGTCCGAAACCGCTGATGGTGTTCCCGAAGTCAGACACCGACTGCTCATTTGTCACATCTAAAGAAACGACCGTAACATGTTCGGATGCACCCGCTTGAGCGGCGGCCTCTTTCAGTATTTCAGCTTTCTCCGGCTGTCTGGCTGTTGCGATGACGTGATAAGACCGGGCGAGCTTCAGCGCTGTCAGCAGCCCGAATCCGCTCGTCGCGCCGGTTACAATGGCAATTTTTCTGTTCATCTTATAATCCTCCCCGTTTGTTCTTTTCTCATAGTGTATAACATCTCGCGGAAAGAAGGAGAAATCGTTCGGAAATATGTCAGAATTGTTTTATAATGGAGTCAGCTTCGGATAGAAAGGGGTAAAGAAAAGATGGCATTAGAGGGATTGAAGGAAACATGGGATTTAAACTCCATTTTTGAGGGCGGGAGCCGGTCGGAAGAGTTTCAGCAATACATACAAGAGCTCAAAAATCATCTAAGCGCTTTTCAACATGCGGTTGAAGCGTTTACAGCTCCGACGCATGCGGATGAAAGCCGGGAGCTGATCAATCTGATTGATAGGTTTGAACGGTCAGCGATCATGATCAGGCAGGCGGGAGCGTTCGTCGGATGTCTTCAGGCTCAGAACACTCATGATCAGAAAGCGAATGAATGGAGGGCGCGGATCAATCAGCTGAGCAGTGATTTTAAATCCGCTCTGGTCACCCTTGACGATACACTTGCCCGGATTGACGAGCCGGTCTGGGAGGAGCTGCTGCAAAAACCGGAACTTCAGGATCTCACATATGTTTTAAATGAAAGAAGAGACCGGGTCAAAGAGAAGCTCAGCGCTTCAGAAGAAAGGCTGATTGAAGGCCTGGCCGTTGACGGCTATCACGCATGGGGCGACCTGTATAATGCGGCTGTCGGCAGAATGAAGATTCCGTTTGAGGATAAAGAGCTGTCGGTCGGCCAAGCGGAAAATATGATGTCGCACCCGGACCGCCGCATCAGACATCAAGTGTTCAAAGAGCTTAATGAAGCGTGGAAAGGAGAAGAGGAGCTTTTCGGCAGCACGCTGAACCATCTGGCCGGCTTCCGCACGGAAATCTATAAAGCGCGGGGCTGGAAAAGCGCTTTGGAAGAGCCGCTTGCGATCAACCGGATGAAAATAGAAACGCTGGATGTCATGTGGCAGGTCATTACCGATCATAAAAAGCCTTTTGCCGAATACCTGAATCGAAAGGCGTCTCTTTTAGGGCTTGAGCGGCTGAACTGGTATGATGTGGACGCGCCGATCGGCGAGGCTCCGAAAGAATACACATATGATGAAGCGGCCAATCTGATTGTCAGCCAATTTTCGACGTTTGGCAAAAAGCTGTCCGCATTTACGGAAAAAGCGTTCCGTGATCGGTGGATAGAAGCGGAAGACCGCAGCGGCAAACGGGTCGGCGGTTTCTGCACCAGCTTTCCCGACAGCGGAGAATCCCGGATTTTTATGACGTTTTCCGGAAGCGCTTCGAATGTATCGACGCTGGCGCATGAGCTCGGTCACGCGTTCCATCAGGAGGCCATGCTTCAAGTGCGGCAGCTGAACAGAGCCTACGCTATGAATGTCGCTGAAACAGCCTCGACCTTTGCGGAAATGATCGTCGCCGACGCCGCTTTGAAACAAGCGGAGACAAAGGATGAAAAGGTGTTCTTGCTTGAAGATAAAATTCAAAGAAGCGTAGCCATGTTTATGAATATTCATGCGAGATTTTTATTTGAAACGCGTTTTTATGAAGAGCGCAAGCAGGGCGTCGTTCCGGCTGAGAAACTGAATGAACTGATGGAAGCGGCGCAGAAAGAAGCATTTTGCGATTCATTAGGGGAATACCACCCTCATTTCTGGGCGTCAAAACTGCATTTTCATATTACGGGAGTGCCGTTTTACAACTTTCCGTATACGTTCGGTTATTTATTTTCGCTTGGAATATATGCAAGAGCTCTTCGGGAAAAAGCGGATTTTGAAGAAAAATATATCGCGCTTTTGTGTGACACGGCTTCGATGACTGTTGAGGATTTGGCGATGAAGCACCTTGGAGCGGATCTGACGGAACGGTCGTTTTGGGAAGACGCGGTCCGCCTTGCCGTACAGGATGTGCAGGAATTTTTAGAGCTGACTGAATGATAATCTGGAGATGAACCGGCCGGAGTGTTACCGCTCCGGTTCTTTTTTGTTTAATGAATGACAGCCGCCTCCCTTGGAAATACCTAAAAACGATCGGAATGGAATGGGAGTGAATCGCATGAAATGGATCAGAACGGCGGGCGTTTTATGTCTTACGCTGATGCTGATTGCCGGCTGCCGATTGAATGAAGAAAAACGGGAAGCGGAACAAGACAGCACACCCGTGTCATCCGCGAAGCCGGTTCCTTACAGCAGCTTTGCCCTTCGCGTCAGCTACGGAGCCGGAGAGCATAACCGCTATGAAGGTTTGTATGAGAGAAAAGGCGGTCATGAAAAGGCTGACATCCGGGACAAGCTCTCAGGGGTTCACAGAGAGGGCGAGGAAGCGCTTGATGAAATGAAGATGATCCTTGGAGAACTTGCCGTAAACAGCCGGATGAAGGAAAGTGAGGTCGTCCGGCAGGTGCTCTCGGCTTTTAATTTGGACAGCCGCTATGACCATTTTTATCTGAAACTGAAAAAGAATGATGGAGAAATGACGGAAATAAAAAAATAACCGCCGTCCGCTGCTTTTTTGCCCAAAACTAATTGATAATGATATTCAGAGTCATTAATTTCTGTTACAATATAATCATGATCTCACGTTGAATGTTTAGGCAATTTGTTTATATACATAGTGTTGGGAAACTCAAAAAAGGAGCGGTTAGCGGTATGAGTGCAATTTCTACAGAGACGCTGAGCTTAGGGTACGGAGAGACTGTTATCATTGACGAATTGGATGTCGCGATTCCAAAAGGCGAAATCACTGTATTGATCGGAAGCAACGGCTGCGGAAAATCGACGCTTTTACGTTCATTGGCCCGGCTGATGAAACCGAGGGGCGGTACTGTGCTTTTAGAAGGAAAAGCCATCGCTAAGCTTCCGACGAAGGAAGTGGCAAGAGAGCTCGCTATTTTGCCGCAGAGTCCGTCAGCTCCCGAAGGCCTGACGGTGCATCAGCTTGTGAAGCAGGGAAGATACCCTTATCAAAGCTGGCTGAAGCAATGGTCCAAAGAGGACGAAGACGCAGTGGCAAAAGCGCTTAAAGCGACGAAGCTTGAGGAAATGGCCGACCGTCCGGTGGATTCCTTGTCAGGCGGACAGCGCCAGCGCGCATGGATTGCGATGACACTCGCTCAGGATACGGATATCATTCTGCTTGACGAGCCGACAACCTATCTCGACATGACGCATCAAATTGAAATTCTTGATTTGCTGTTTGAATTAAATGAAAAAGAAAAACGCACAATCGTCATGGTGCTGCACGACCTCAATCTGGCATGCCGTTATGCCCATTATCTGGTCGCCATTAAGGATAAACAGATTTACGCAGAGGGCCGTCCCGAAGAAGTCATCACTTGCGAGCTTGTACAGCAGGTCTTTGCGATGAACTGCCAGGTAACGCAAGACCCGCTGTTCGGCACGCCGCTTTGCATTCCGCACGGACGCGGCAGATGTATCGTGCAGGAAGCGGCCCTCACCGCCCGATTGTCATAATCATGAAAAAGGGAAGGGAACGGTATGGAAGAGAAACTGCAGCAGCAGCTGGACGGCCTGCTTGAGAAATACACGGAACTATTGCTTGGCGAAACAAACCCGGATGTAAAGGAAGAAGTCAGGCAGTGGATTTTGTATACACATATCGCAAAAAGCATGCCTCCGCTCGTCAAACATTGGAATCAATCCTACCCGGACGCCAAAGAGGGCATCAAAGCTGCGATACAGCATATTAAACAGCTCAATGAAGCACACAGAAAAAAACAATAAAAAAGCTTTCGGCATCAAAGAGAGGTGCCGAAAGCTTTTTTTGCTGAAAAGGAATCAATAAAGGCGCCGTTCAATTCATAGCGAAGAACATTAATGTAACTAATGCACCCGTTTGTTTACGTATATTTCTTCCGCTTGCTGAACCAAGAAAAAAGGACCGCCGCAGCAATCCCTTTCTCTCTTTCCTATATATCACATTTCCTTTCGGATACGTAATAACTCTTCAAATGCTTTTATATTTGTATCAAAATTGGGCACTGTTTGAGATTCCTCGGCACATTTGACTTGTGCTACAACCAAATCATGAAAAGGTGTTGAAATGCCCGTACCTTCTGCCATTTTGGGAATAACTCCATTAATATAATCAATTTCAGTTTTGCGTTTTTTCTCAAGATCCTGGAGCATACTTGCTCTTAGCAGCCTAGATGGTGCCATGGCTGACCTAAAAGTTTGGATACGTTCAGGAATATCATTTTCACTTCTTAATTCCAAAGATTCTAAATCAAGGCCGCCCATTTTCGCAAATTTGACCCCATTGGCGTGTCCAACCTTAATCGTCTCATCTGCGATATGGACTGCACTAACAATGCCGATTTCATGGTCAAGAATGTCTCCGTATTCTCCGTTTAATGCTGCCGATAAACCACTGAATGCATTATTGATAAGTAATTTTGACCACTTCGTTCCAACTAAATTATCGGAAATATGTGTTCCGCCGATAAGGTCTAAAACCGATTTAATACGCTGGATTCTTTCTGTTGTTTCACCATGTAATTCTCCAATTTGAAAAGCGTACTCTTTAAATTGAGTATACTCAGTTGTAAGTCTGGATACGCCCGGCTCAATAAACGTAGCACCAAATTCAACAGAACCTGCAATAACACGTTCATCACCAACGATCGAAGCAACTTTCTGTTCAGGTATACCGTTTTGCAAGGAACATACTACACTGTCATCCTTTAAAAAAGGCAGCAACTCTTTAAGAATGGAGTCATTATATAATTGTTTCGTCAGAAGTAATATGAAATCATACTTGCCTGACTTGTTTTCAGGGGTAATGGCTTTTACCTTTGCCTGAAATGCCGTTGTACCAACTACTTTAGCACCAATTTGATTTAGAGTATCTACATGTTCTTTGTACGAATCAATCAATTCGAC
This sequence comes from Bacillus sp. EB106-06-01-XG163, assembly GCF_058791615.1. Classification (NCBI taxonomy): domain Bacteria; kingdom Bacillati; phylum Bacillota; class Bacilli; order Caryophanales; family Bacillaceae; genus Bacillus; species Bacillus sp. EB106-06-01-XG163. The sequence continues at coordinate 192,659 of NZ_JBYTDS010000006.1, read as the reverse complement.
ATCCATTCCGCCAGCAGACAGATATGCTCCAACTATGGTTCCTAAAGAACCTGCTCCTAAAACTGCAATTCTCATTGTCAACGCTCCTTATTTTTCCTCTAAGTAGTTATAAACCGGCTGTGCTGCATTTAAGGTTAGATCCGTAATAATATGAGATGCTGAAACGACTTCTAATACAGGCAAATCTGCAAGAGGTGCCAGAGCATGTTCAAATAATTGAAGCCGCGCCGGTCCAGTCCAGGCACCTTTAACTTCTATATTCGTTATTTGCGTCCGCACCAAATCACAAACCCTTAAATCACCATTGTAATCAGTGGCAATCTTAACCATAAAATTAGGTCGGCAAATTTCCCTTTTCGCTTTTTCCTTATCCATTTCGAAATGTTTATATCCCATAGTCGCAGTTGCCACACGAAGACTGCCATAATCCAATGTGCCAACAAGAGTATCAGAGTCTATATACAGCTTAGGGGCACCCAATTTCTTTGGATATGCAGTAAGTTCCCGTCCGCTTGCAATAGCCGGGAAATTGTCAACATACATAGAATGTACATAATCTCCTTCTTCACCATTAAAGCTGACAGGGATGACTTGTCCTGCCTCTGTATAGGCACCAAGTCCGGAAACATCGGGCATCCACATGACTTCGAATTTCACTAAAGGTTCAGTAATTTCAAGAGGTTCCGGCACTGCCGCACGTAAAGCTTTTTCATCCGTTCGGTAAATAATATTTAAATATTCACGGTTAACAAATTGATAATTTGGGATAGGATAAGCAGGGGCTGTTAGTGGCGTACTTAAATTTTTTGCTATATCTTTCACATCAATTTTCATTGAATGACACCCTTTCCTTTTCTTTAACTATGCTATTATCTTACATTCGCATTTACATTTAATCCAATACATAATAAGGTATATATATATTTATTGAAATAAATGAGGGGGGTGCAGACAGATGGAATTGCTGCAGCTAAAATACTTTCAGACAGTTGCCTATACTGAACATATTTCTAAAGCAGCAGAACAATTAAAGATTGCCCAGCCTTCTTTAAGTCTCACTATAAAAAGACTTGAGAATGAACTGGGAACAACCTTGTTTGAGAGAAAAGGCAGAAATATTAAGCTGAGTTCAGCAGGGAAAATTCTTTTAAAACATGTAAACAGGATTTTTACTGAGATTGAAAATGCACAAACGGAAATTCAATTGGAGGAACATCAAATTTCTGACACCATCAGAATATCTATTTCCAATCCAAGATTCCTTGCAGGACTGATGAGTGAATATATCAACCGCTCCCCTCAATCAAAAATTCTCCAAGCAATCGGAGTTAAAAGCGAGATCATAACAAGTTTAAAAAAAGGGGACATTGATTTAGGAATAACAGGTCATCCGATTCAAGATGAAGAGATAGAGAGTTGTGTGCTGGTAAATGAAGATATCGTTCTGGCTTTGCCCTCAAACCACCGATTTACGGGTAAAACTGAAATTTCTTTACGCCTTGTCGCCGATGAACCATTTATTACCCTTGCTAATAATGAAGAGTATAGAGGTTTCACAGCTTCGCTTTGTGAGAAAGCTGGTTTCACCCCAAATATTGCATTTGAGGCAGATTCTCATTTACTGGTCGAGATTATAAAGCTGGATCAAGGTGTGGCGTTGCTTCCTATTTCAGTTTGCAGAACATTGGGGCTGAATTTTATAAAAGTGACTGATCACTCTGCTTCATATCCAGTCGGCTTATCTTGGATGAGACATAAGCTATTATCTTCTTCGGTAAGAAATTTTCGTGACTTTATTATGTCGTACTATAAAGATAACTATGAAATGTTTAAGGTTTATTAAAGAATTCCATCACTATTTTTTTGAATTTTCACCCCCCATTTCCAATGAGGCGGAAGACTGGTCATTCCCAGATGATATAAAAAAATCCCGCGGCATCCGCGGGATTTTTCTTTGTTAAACGGCTTTCGCCTTTTCTTCTTGTTTGCCTGTCTTTTTGTTTGTCAGTTTAATTGATTTAACAAACAGCGTGAGGATCAATCCGGCAGCGATAAAGGCCAGGCCTGTGAAAAACACGCTGTGAAGCGAATCCATCAGTGACGTTTTCAAAACCGGCACGATATGGGAAGAAAATGCGGCGGGAATCTGCTTAATCGATTCCTGGCTGAACAGGGATTGAAGCAGCCCTTCAGGATTCTTGTCAATCATACCTTTAAACTGGGCGGCAAAGGCACTTGCCTGTTTCGGGAGTGAGTCTAAGTAAGGCACCAGTCTGTCGGTTAAAAGGCTTCCTGATCTGGCATTCATGACAGCGCCGAGCACCGTAATGCCGAACGTTCCCCCGATCATCCGGAAAAATTGGCTTGAAGAGGTCACAACACCCAGCTCTTCTTTTGAAAACGTTTCTTGCAGAGCGAGTGTGAGAAGCGGCATGACGAGCCCCATTCCCAGACCGATCACGGCCATATAGCATGTAGCCGCGAGCTTGCTTGTATCCAGCTGCAAAGTCGTTAATAAGAAGAAGCCGACGGCCATGATCAGCATGCCGATCATGATTTGCGGTTTAATACCGATCTTATAAACCAACTGGCCTCCGATAATACTTGTGATAATCATAGATACCATCATCGGCGTCATAATCGTGCCGGACGCGGTGGCGCTGACTCCGATAATTCCCTGCATAAAGAAAGGAACGAACGTAACGGCGCCGAACATGCCGATACTCATGAAAAAGCCGATCAGATTCAGTACGGTAAACGTTCTGTTTTTAAACAGGTACATCGGCAGAATCGGTTCTTTTGCTTTGATTTCAGCGAAAATGAATCCGACAATCCCGGCAAGTGCAAGCGCAAAGAGACCGAGAATCTGCCAAGAGCCCCATGCGTAATCCTTTCCTCCGAAGCTGAGCGCGAGGAGGAGGCTGACGATTCCGACGATCATTGTGAAAATGCCGGCGATGTCAAAGTTAATCGGCCCGGTCTGTTTTCTGCCTTGAAGTCCTCTTGCGATAAAGATCACGGCTAAAATTCCGACAGGCAGGTTGATGTAGAAAACCCATTTCCAATTTAATGAGTCAACAATCCAGCCCCCGATTTGCGGGCCGATCACGGAAGCAAGCCCGTAAATCGCTCCGAAAAGCCCTTGGAACTTGGCACGCTGTTTCCCTGTGAACAAATCCCCGATGACGATCATAGCCATCGGCATCATGACACCGCCGCCGATTCCCTGAAGTCCGCGGAAAATAATCAGTTCCGTCATGTTGCTGGCCATTCCGCACAGTGCGGAAGCTCCCATAAAAATCAATAAACCTGATACATAGACGACGCGGCGCCCCAATAAATCTGCAAGTTTCCCCGCAATCGGAACGATCGTCGTCGAAGTTAAAAGATATGCCGTGGTCAGCCACGTCATCATGCTTAATCCCCCGAGGTCACCCACGATTTTAGGAATCGCCGTTCCTACGATGGTGCCGTCAAGGGCTGAGAAAAACATGGCGATGATTAAGCCGGTTATTAATAATGTGCGTTTTGGATCTTTCTTTTCAATGCTCATGTTTCGGCAGCTCCTCTTTTCTATTCGTTTTCTTTTTGCTCAGCCGCGTATTTCTCGGCGGCTTCCGCTACTTTGCGGATGATGTTCACGGACTGAATCAGTTCATCGTCAGTCAGAACGGATAGGTTTCGCGCCAGTATCGCTTTCCGTCCTTCCACAACATCTTCGAATTTTGTTTCGCCTTTTTTGGTGAGGCTGATGTCGATGACGCGTCTGTCCTGCTGGTTATGTTTGCGGACGATAAGTCCTTTTTGTTCGAGGCGGTCGGCCATCAGCGTCACTGCGCTCGGCTTTACCTCCATGCGTTCCGCAATTTCGGAAACTTTGCAGCTCCCGTGTTTTTTCAGGCTGGCTAAAACAAATAATTGGGCAGGCGTCACCTCGTGTTTTGCCATGCTTTCCACCATTTCAGGCTGTATGTTTTGCAGCAGCGTCTGAAGAGATTTCTGGATGTCAGACACATATTGATCCGCGTTTTTCATAACTCCTCCTCATCTTGTTCCTCGAGAAAATAATTAACATTAGTTAAATATAAATAAGGATTAATGACAAGTCAATCTTTTTGTGCAAAAATAAAAAAAGGATTGATGCTTGGCGAAAACATCAAATCCTTCTTCGTTTTACTGCTGGTAGGGAGACTGCTGCTGAATGGTCTGCCGGAACTTCTGATACGATTGCTGAAGCTTTTGGGTATCGGCTGCTTCAATGGAATACCAGCCATTTTGAAACATCACATCGTATAATCTTCTTTGCGCTTTTTGTGACTCATCGAAAATCGCCTGAATATCTTGATAAAGAGACTCGTGGCTGAACTCGTGCAGGGCTGTGCAATATGAAGCCGTGATGTATTTTTCCGTCGTCAGCAGCTCATTCACCAAGTCTCTGTCATTCATTTGCGCCGTATTGGGCACGGGCGTTTGCGGATTCGTGATTTTTTGGTTTTGCTGTTCCATGTATTGTCCTCCTATTGCATATAGCCTGTTGTTGTCTGTCCGCCTTGATCGGGGTTCAAGCGGCCTAATATGTGCTGATAATGCTTCTCATGCATCCGGCCGATCTGATTAAGCTCTTGTTTTAACGTCTGATTCTGGCAGTGTTCCGCCATAAAATGCGCTTTTTTCATGGCAAGCAGATTCCAGTTCAGCATGTCCTCAAGATACAAATGGTCTTTCGTTGAGATGACGGCAGGCGGCAAGTTTCCGTGCTGCTCTTGATTGTTCATATAAACGCCTCCTTCAATTCTGTTCTTTTTAGCTTTCTCTGCGATCGGGATTTCATACACGAATAAAAGAAAAAGGAGGGAGTTCATCCTTGCTGCGGAGCATATGTTTATTTTTGTCGAAAAATAAAATGCTTACAAAATTCGCCCAGGCTTACGGAATCCGCTTCGGTGCGGGAAGGTTCGTTGCAGGGGAAACACTCACGGAAGCTGTGAAAACGGTAAAGCGGCTGAACCAAAAAGGGCTGTCGGCTTCGATTGATTATCTAGGTGAATATGCGGGTTCAGAGAAGGATGCGAAAAGGACGGCGGAAGAATGTAAAAAAGCAATCAGGGCGATTGCCGAGAATCAACTGGATTGTGAGCTGTCGCTGAAATTAACATCCATCGGTCTGGATATTTCCGAGAAGCTCGCGGAACAGCATGTCAGAGACATATTGACGGAGGCAAAAGAACGCTGCGTGCATGTAACGATTGATATGGAGGACTATTCAAGATGCGGCCGTACACTTGAGCTGTATAAGCGGTGCAAGCCGGATTTCCCGATGCTCGGCACCGTCATTCAGGCTTATTTGTACCGCGCAGCTGAAGACATCAGCGGTCTGATGCCATACAAGCCGAGGCTCAGGCTTGTAAAAGGCGCTTATAAAGAATCGGCGGCCGTTGCATTCCCTGATAAAAAAGCAACCGATCTTCATTTTCAGCAGCTGATTAAGCTGCAGCTTTTGAGCGGCCATGAAACGGCGGTGGCGACACATGATGATGACATCATTTCTTATACGAAAACACTCATCAGCGAACATCAGATTCCCCGGGAGCAGTTTGAATTCCAAATGCTGTACGGCATCAGAACGGAGCGCCAGAAGGAGCTTGCCGAAGAAGGATACAGGATGAGGGTGTATGTCCCGTACGGAACCGATTGGTACGGGTACCTGATGAGAAGAATTGCCGAGCGCCCGGCAAATGCGGCATTTGTGCTGAAAGGGATCTTCAAAAAATAACGGCTGCTCCAAAAAGCAGCCGCAGCATGTTATTCCATGTTGTCTTTTTTATATTGCTGATTTTGGCTCGTCCGTTTGCCGCCGCCGTATTTTTGCTTCGGTCCCGCATTTCCTTTCATGCTGGCCGCGCTCACTGCGGCAGAAGACGGATCTTTTCTCCCTCGCACCATTCCCTTCACCTCCGGGTTTAAGTTTCCCGCCCGCGCCACGGAACATGCGGAAGCAGAAAAATTTAAAAAAATTCCATATTTGCTATTGAAGTCATCCTGAAAATCTTTTAAGATGTAAGAAGAAAAGGGTTTCATTTTTTTTGCCGAAAAAATGAATGACTATTCATTCAAAGTTCAAGGGGGATGACTCATGCACAAGTTTATAAAGAAAGCAGCCGTTCTCGGATCAGGCGTCATGGGGTCCGGAATTGCCGCGCACTTGGCTAACATCGGAATTCCCGTCCTGCTGCTTGATATTGTGCCAAACGAGCTGACAAAGGATGAGATGAAAAAAGGGCTGACATTAGAAAGCCCGGAGGTCCGCAGCAGGCTGAGCCGATCGGCCATGCAAAAGCTGCTGAAGCAAAAACCGGCGCCGCTGACTTCGGCTGCCAATCTCGACTATATAACGGCGGGGAATTTGGAAGATGACGCAGCTCAATTGAAGGATGCTGATTGGATTATTGAAGTCGTCGTCGAAAATCTTGACGTAAAAAAACAGATTTTCTCACTCGTTGATGAATACCGGAAACCGGGAAGCATCGTGTCGAGCAATACGTCCGGTATCTCCGTCACAAAAATGGCGGAAGGCCGATCTGCCGATTTTAAAGCTCATTTCTTAGGAACCCATTTCTTTAATCCGGCCCGCTACTTAAAGCTTCTGGAAATCATTCCGATTCAGGAAACAGATCCTGACGTGCTGGAGTTTATGACTTCATTTGCAGAAAACACGCTCGGGAAAGGGGTCGTCATCGCAAAAGACACGCCTAACTTTATCGCCAACCGCATCGGTACGTACGGCCTGTTGGTCACGGTAAGAGAAATGCTTTCTTCCGGCTGCCGCATCGGCGAGGTGGACACGGTGACCGGGCCTTTGATCGGCAGACCGAAAAGCGCGACCTTCAGAACCCTTGACGTTGTGGGGCTTGATACGTTCGCCCATGTGGCAAAAAATGTGTATGATAAAGCCGACGGCGCTGAAAAAGACATGTTTAAGCTTCCTGAATTTATGAATGACATGCTGAAAAACAATTGGCTGGGCAGCAAATCAGGCCAAGGTTTTTACAAAAAAGAAGGTAAAACAATATATGAACTCGATCCGCTGACCATGACATACGGTGAGCGCTCGAAAATGAAGACACCCGCTTTAGAAGCCGCCAAACAGGCAAAGGGTGCCAAAGGCAAAATGAAAGCGCTTATATACTCTGGTGACCGCGCCGGACGCCTGCTTTGGAATATTACATCGCAAACACTCTTATACTCAGCCAGGCTTTTAGGTGAGATCGCTGATGATATCAAAGCGATTGACGACGCCATGAAATGGGGCTTCGGATGGGAGCTCGGCCCGTTTGAGATGTGGGATGCCATCGGCGTCAGAAAATCAGCGGAGCGGCTCGAAGAAGAAGGCGCAGCACTCCCCGGCTGGGTGAAAGAAATGCTTGATCAGGGCCATGAAACATTTTATATGAAGGAAAACGGAACACCATTTTACTATTCAGACGGCCAATACAGGGCTGTGAAAGAAAATCCGAAACGGATCAGCCTGCAAACGTTAAAAGAAACAAAAGGCGTTATCAGTAAAAACAGCGGCGCAAGTCTGATTGATCTCGGCGATGATGTCGCGCTGCTGGAATTTCATACGAAAAGCAACGCGATCGGCTTAGACATTATTCAGATGATTGACAATGCGCTTGAGGAAACGGAGCGGAATTATAAAGGTCTTGTCATCGGTAACCAAGGCAGACATTTCTGCGCGGGGGCAAACCTTGCGATGATTTTGATGGAAGCTCAGGATGATAACTTCATGGAAGTCGATTTTGTCATCCGCCGTTTTCAGCAGACGATGCTGAACATCAAATACAGCGCTAAACCCGTTGTCGCGGCGCCATTTGGGATGACACTCGGCGGCGGCACGGAAGTCTGTCTCCCGGCGGCACGCGTTCAGGCGGCGAGCGAATCGTATATGGGTCTCGTTGAAACCGGCGTCGGTCTTATTCCGGGCGGCGGAGGAAACAAAGAGCTGTACATGAATTATTTGGACGGCGGAAGTGAACTGATGGACGCAGCGATTAAAACCTTCGAAACAATCGCGCTTGCCAAAGTGTCCGGTTCGGCACACGAAGCCCGTGATATGCAGATTTTGTCCGCGGCTGACCGTGTCAGCATGAATCAGGATCACCTGCTGCACGATGCGAAACAGCTGGCTGCTTCCTTATATGACAGCGGATACCGCCCGCCTGCCCGCAAAAAAGTGAAAGTCACCGGGGAAACCGGATGTGCGGCATTACTGCTCGGAGCAGACCAAATGAGACGGTCGGGTTATTTATCCGATCACGATATGAAGATTGCGAAGAAGCTGGCCCATGTCATTGCCGGCGGAAGAGTCCCGTTCGGCACGGAGGTTTCAGAAGAATATTTACTCGAGATTGAAAGAGAAGCCTTTTTAAGCCTCGCTGGCGAGGCGAAATCTCAAGCGAGAATGCAGCATATGCTCGTCAAAGGCAAACCTTTACGGAACTAGGAGGGTGTTTATGAGAGAAGCAGTCATTGTGGCCGGTGCGAGAACCCCGGTCGGTAAAGCGAAAAAGGGATCGCTTGCAGCCGTTCGTCCTGATGATTTAGGCGCGCTTTGTGTAAAAGAAACGCTGAAACGGGCAGGCGGATATGAAGGAAATATCGATGACTTAATTATCGGATGTGCAACACCTGAAGCCGAACAAGGATTAAATATGGCGCGGAATATCGGTGCGCTGGCGGGGCTTCCTCATACGGTGCCGGCCATTACGGTGAACCGCTACTGCTCTTCCGGGCTCCAATCCATCGCTTACGGTGCTGAAAAAATCATGATCGGCGCGGGTGACACCGTCATTGCGGGCGGTGCGGAATCCATGTCGCAAGTTCCGATGATGGGGCATGTGACCCGCCCGAATATCGCTTTGGCGGAGCATGCGCCTGAGTATTACATGAGCATGGGGCACACAGCGGAGCAGGTAGCCGAAACGTACGGCGTATCCAGAGAAGACCAGGATGCATTTGCCGTCCGCAGCCATCAGAATGCCGCAAAAGCTCTTAAAGAAGGGAAATTCAATGACGAAATCGTGCCGGTTGAAGTATCGCTGACAGAAGTCGGTGATGACCATAAGCCGCGGAAAAAACAATTTACCTTTTCTCAAGATGAAGGCGTTCGTCCCGGCACATCGGCTGACGTCTTGGCGAAGCTCCGTCCGGCTTTTTCTAAAACGGGAACCGTGACGGCCGGGAACTCTTCACAAACAAGTGACGGCGCGGCGGCTGTCATGCTGATGGATCGCGAAAAAGCTTCGTCGCTCGGATTGGCGCCGCTTGTCAAATTCCGTTCCTTTGCCGTAGGCGGCGTTCCGCCTGAGGTAATGGGGATCGGTCCGATTGAAGCCATCCCGCGGGCGCTCAAGCTTGCCGGACTCGAATTGCAGGATATCGGGCTTTTTGAATTGAATGAGGCCTTTGCTTCACAGGCCATTCAAGTCATCAGATCGCTTGGGATAGATGAAGAAAAGGTGAACGTCAACGGAGGCGCCATCGCGCTCGGACATCCGCTCGGATGCACGGGAACGAAGCTGACCCTGTCACTCATTCATGAAATGAAACGGAGAAACGAGCAATTCGGCGTGGTGACGATGTGCATCGGAGGCGGCATGGGAGCTGCCGGCGTATTTGAACTCATTTAAAAAAAGGGGGAAACGAACATGAAACAGGAAACGGTCAACGTCAAAAAAGGCGGCAGCTTTCTGATTGAAGAGACGGGATATGATCAAATATTCACTCCGGAGGACTTTACAGACGAACACAAAATGATCGGCAAAACGACAGAAGACTATGTCGTAAACGATGTGCTTCCTTATATCGATGAAATTGAAAACCATCAGTTCGAGCATTCGGTCAGACTGCTGAAAAAAGCCGGAGATCTCGGCCTCCTCGGAGCAGACGTGCCTGAAGAGTACGGCGGAATCGGCCTGGATAAAATCAGTTCAGCCTTCATTACGGAAAAGTTTTCACGTGCCGGCAGCTTTTCGCTGTCTTACGGCGCCCACGTCGGGATCGGCTCATTGCCGATCGTGTTCTTCGGAACGGAAGAACAGAAAAAAACCTATTTGCCGGACTTGGCTTCAGGACAAAGAATCGCGGCATACGCCTTAACTGAGCCCGGTTCAGGTTCAGATGCCCTCGGCGCGAAAACCACGGCTGTTTTGAATGAAGCGGGCACACACTATATTCTTAACGGAGAAAAGCAATGGATTACAAACTCCGCCTTTGCAGATGTCTTTGTCGTCTACGCTAAAGTGGACGGAGATAAGTTTTCTGCATTTATCGTAGAAAAGAACTATCCGGGCGTGTCAACGGGACCGGAAGAGAAAAAAATGGGGATTAAGGGTTCATCGACAAGAACGCTGATTTTAGATCAGGCGGAAGTCCCAAAAGAAAACCTTCTCGGCGAAATCGGAAAAGGCCATGTCATCGCTTTTAATATCCTGAATATCGGGCGCTACAAGCTTGCCGTCGGCACAATCGGCGCTTCAAAACGGGTGATTGAGCTGTCTGCCGCTTATGCAAACCAGCGCCGGCAATTTAAAACGCCGATCTCAAGCTTCACGCTCACTCAGGAAAAGCTTGCGACGATGTCAGCTCGGCTTTACGCGATGGAGAGCTCTGTATACAGAACAGTGGGCTTATTCGAAGATAATATGAGCAGACTGACGGAAGCGGAGCAAAAAGACGGACGCGAAGTCGCGAAGTCAATCGCCGAGTACGCGATTGAATGCTCGCTCAACAAAATGTGCGGTTCTGAAACGCTTGATTATATTGCCGACGAAGGCGTTCAAATTCACGGCGGTTACGGATTTATGCAGGAATATGAAGTGGAGCGCGCCTATCGCGACTCAAGAATCAACAGAATTTTTGAAGGCACAAATGAAATCAACCGCCTGATCGTAACGAGCACGTTCCTGAAAAAAGCCGTAAAAGGTCAGCTGCCGCTCTTTGAAAAAGCAAAAGCGCTCCAAGAAGAACTCATGATGCTGATGCCTGAAGAGCCGGGCTCGGAGCCTCTTGGACAGGAAAAATACATTGTCAGACAGGCGAAAAAGATCGCCCTCTTGACAGCGGGTCTCGCGGCGCAGAAATACGGCAAAGAGATCGAAGGCGAGCAGGAAATCATGGTGAACATTGCCGATATTGTCAGCGCGCTGTACGCTTTGGAATCAGCCGTCCTCAGAACGGAAAAAGCAATTGCAGCGGACGGTGCCGAAAAAGCTGCGCAGAAGCTGTTATATACGGAAATCTTTGCCCAGGAAGCCCTTCAGAACATTGAAGCGCACGCCAAAGAATCACTGATCGCCATGGAGGAAGGAGATTCCCTCCGCATGATGCTTTCCGTGCTGCGCAAACTGACGCGCCTGACGCCGAAAAACCTCATTCAGAAAAAACGTGAAGCGGCAGCCGCCGTCTTCCGTGAAGAAAAATATACGGTCTGATCACATGCTGAAAGCGCTCCTTCATCAGGGGCGCTTTTTCATGAAGCAACGTTATAGGTTTTTACAAGTGATTGTGTTAAAATAACGACGATCATTTACAAGGGGTGAAGAAGATGTCGTTAAATTTTTACTGGTACCCTAAATGCGGAACGTGCCGTAATGCGAAAAAATGGCTGGAAGACCGCGGTAAGGAAATAAACGAAATACATATCGCGGAGGAAACTCCGTCGAAAGAAGAAATTAAAGACCTCTATGAAAAGAGCGGTCTTGAGCTCAAAAAGTTTTTCAACACGAGCGGAATGAAATACCGCGAACTGAACTTAAAGGAAAAACTGTACCACATGTCAGAGGATGAACAGCTTGAACTCCTGGCATCAGACGGTATGCTCCTGAAACGCCCGATTACGACAGACGGCGAAAAAGTCACTGTCGGCTTTAAAGAAGACCAATTCGAAAAATATTGGATGTAATGCCAGGTTCAAAGAATTATGGTATCTTCTTATTATAAGAAAAAAATGGAGGGATTTAGATGAGCACACCGAAAGATATGCGTTATTCCAAAGAGCACGAATGGGTCAAAGTTGAGGACGGAAAAGCCCGCATCGGGATTACACATTTCGCGCAAGCCGAACTTGGCGACATCGTCTTTGTCGAGCTTCCGGAAGTCGGCGCCGAAATTAAAGCGGACGAGCCATTCGGCAGCGTGGAATCCGTCAAAACCGTTTCCGAACTGTACGCACCGATTAACGGAACGGTGACGGAAGTGAACGAAGACCTTGATGACAGTCCTGAATTCGTAAACGAGTCTCCGTATGAAAAAGCGTGGATGATCGTCGTGGAACCGGCTGATGCTGAAGAAATCGAAAACCTCATGACTTCCGAGCAATATGACGAAATGACACAAGAAGACTGATCGGATAGCAAAGGGGCCATTTGGACATTCTATCTGTAACGGGAGGTGTCTAAAATGGCTTTTGATAAACAAAAGGTCGATGTGACGGAGAACGTTACGGGCCGCTTTCAAAACGGCCGGTTTTCCTTGTTTCATGAAAATGAAGCCATCGGCGAGATGACAGGCATGGACCAGTACGAGCTCAAACAGGGCTTTTCATTTGAAAATCAAAAATTTTATAAAACAGCCGATGTCATAAACGGCAGCGATCCGAAATATGTCGATTGCGATTATGAGAATGGCTGGTGTTAACAGTTGGCGGTGAATTTCACTGCCTTCTTTTTCAATCTGACGCTAAAACAATCGGCAGGTGACGCGCTTATGTACAACGGAGATGAAAAGGTCATTATCGTAGAAGGAAAATCTGATAAAATCAAAGTCAGGGAAGTGCTCATCGAACCCGCGGAAATCGTCTGTACAAACGGGACGATCGGCCAAACCGAACTGGAAGATTTGGCGGACCGCCTGTTTGACAGAGACGTCTATATTTTAACGGACGCAGATGACTCCGGAGAAAAATTAAGAAAACAGCTGAAACGGGAGCTTCCCGACGCGCGCCATATTTATATAGACAGAACATACAGGCAAGTCGAGTCGTGCCCGGGCCATCATCTCGCATCTGTGCTGATCAGAGCCGGCTTTGATGCTGACACTGTATTTTTGAAAAAGAACGACCTGAGGTGGTAAACATGAAAGAACTCCAAGAAAATGAACTCGAATCGATTCAGGATGACGTTTATCTCCTGTATTTGTACACCCCGTTTTGCGGCACATGCCAGCTGGCGTCCAAAATGCTAACTGTCGTCGAAGAAATGCTGCCCGGCGCCGCCTTCTATAAAAACAACGTGAATTATTCCCCCGCATTCGCCAAAGCCTATCAGATTGAAAGCGTTCCGTGCTTTTTGCTGTTTAAAGGCGGAGAGCTTGTTGAGAAAGGATACGCCTTCCGCTCCGTTTCCTATTTATATGAGCTGATTAAACAAAAAACATCGCAAACGTTCCCGATGTGACAATATTTACAGGAAAATGTCGTGCGGTTTATAAAGGGTTCTGTCCGTTAAAAAGAGAAAGTGTATGTATGGCCATTAAAACGGGAGGTTATACGAGTGGAGAAAATAGAAGTTTCAGAGAATGACGGACAGCATCTGTTTTTGAAACCGCTATTAAACGCCTCAACGCTGCTGATTACATTCCAAGGAGAAACAGAAGCCTTAACGGTCTCAATTAACGGACAGGGAGAAATGAGAAAAACGTCGGTTTCAAAGGAAAAATCTAATTTGACCTTTTACGGAAACCAGACGGAAATCATTCATCTTCTGCATGGTGATGTCTCTTTGCAAAAGCTTATCCAAAGCGGAAAACTCAAAGTGAAAGGATCATTCAGAGCTCTGCTGAAGCTGGAGGCCATCCTCTGGCTGACAAACGGATTTTTTCAGGCGATCAGTAAACGGCCGTAACTCAATCTACTATGTGACAATAGCTTCCAATATTTATTTTATTGACTTTTTATCATTCGCCGTGCTATTCTACAGTAAGAATTTCCGGACGAAAATACGATATGTTTTCTCTTATCAAGAGAGGTGGAGGGAAGTGCCCTATGAAGCCCGGCAACCATCAACAATGTTGAAATGGTGCCAATTCACTCGAAGCGGTCTGCTTTGAAAGATGAGAGAAAGGCCTTTTTCAATAAGCCTTTCTGCTCATTTTTGCAGAAAGGCTTTTCTTTTGCGGAGAAACCCGGAAGATTTCTTAGAATAGTGTAAGGCGGGTGATTGCTTTGATCCATCTTCAAAATGTTTCAAAAATTTACAAAGCGAAGCATGGGGATGTCAATGCTGTCCAAGATGTCACTCTTGATATCAAAAAGGGCGAAATATTTGGAATTATAGGATATAGCGGAGCTGGTAAAAGTTCCTTAATCCGTCTCCTGAACGGCCTTGAAAAGCCGACGTCGGGAACCGTGGAAGTCGCGGGGACGGAATTAAATAAAGTAAGCAGCCGCGGGCTGAGAAAAGCGCGCCAGGAAATCAGCATGATCTTCCAGCATTTTAACCTTCTGTGGTCGCGCACCGTCCGGGAGAACATTATGTTTCCGCTGGAAATCGCCGGCGTGAAAAAAAGCGAACGGGTCCGCCGCGCTGATGAATTGATTAAACTGGTCGGATTAGAGGGGAAAGAAAAATCTTATCCGTCGCAGCTGAGCGGCGGTCAAAAGCAGCGTGTCGGCATCGCCCGGGCGCTCGCCAATAATCCGAAAGTCCTTCTGTGCGATGAAGCGACATCAGCGCTCGATCCGCAGACGACCGATTCAATTTTGGATCTTTTATCCGATATAAATGACAGACTCGGCCTGACGATCGTGCTCATTACCCATGAAATGCACGTCATCCGAAAAATCTGCAACAGAGTCGCAGTCATGGAAAACGGGAAAGTCGTTGAAGAAGGCGAAGTACTCCAAGTTTTCAGAAACCCGCGCGAACCGATGACCAAGCGTTTCGTTCAGCAGGTGACAGAACCAGAGGAGACGAAAGAAACCATCCAGCATTTTCTGCAGGAAACAGCGACAGGAAAAACGATTCAGCTTTCATTTGTCGGGCAGGCAGCCGAGCAGCCCCTCATTACGGAAATGATCCGAAACTTTGATGTGGACGTCAATATTCTGCAGGGGAAAATTTCACAGACGAAGGACGGAGCCTACGGTTCTTTATTCATTCATATTGACGGTCAGGAAAAAGAAGTAGAAAACGTGATCCGGTTCATCAAAGACAAACAGGTAGAAGCAGAGGTGATCACAAATGTTTGAAAAATGGTTCCCGAACGTTGATATAACCGAGCTGTGGACGGCCACATACGAGACCCTTTATATGACGGTCATCGCTTTAGTTTTTTCATTTATCATCGGAGCGGTTCTCGGTCTTCTGCTCTTTTTAACGGGCAAGGGAAGCTTATGGGAAAATAAAATCATTAACACCGTGATTGCGGCGGTCGTTAATATTTTCAGGTCTATTCCGTTTCTTATTTTAATTATTCTGCTTCTCGGCTTTACTAAGATTTTGGTCGGATCGATTTTAGGACCGAACGCCGCATTGCCGGCGCTGATTATCGGCTCCGCGCCGTTTTACGCCCGTCTTGCGGAAATTGCGCTCCGGGAAGTCGATAAAGGAGTCATCGAAGCTGCCAGATCAATGGGAGCAAAGACATCGACGATTATCTTCAAAGTGCTGATTCCTGAATCAATGCCTGCGTTAATTTCAGGCATCACCGTTACGGCCATCGCCCTGATCGGATCTACCGCCATTGCCGGCGCCATCGGTTCAGGCGGACTCGGAAACCTTGCATATGTAGAAGGCTACCAGTCCAATAATACGGATGTAACGTTTGTAGCGACAGTATTTATACTCATCATCGTCTTTATCATTCAGATTATCGGTGATGTAATTACAAATATAATAGACAAAAGATAAGGGAGGATTTACATTGAAAAAGATTGTATTAAGTGCGCTGCTGCTTGTGTTCGCGGGAGTTTTGGCCGCCTGCGGATCAAACGGCTCGAATAAAAAGGAAATCGTCGTCGCCGCGACAAAAACACCGCATGCTGAAATCTTAAAAGAAGCGGAACCGCTCTTGAAGGAAAAAGGCTACACATTAAAAGTAAAAGTGCTGAACGATTACAAAATGTACAACAAAGCGTTAGCTGATAATGAAGTGGATGCGAACTACTTCCAGCACGTTCCTTACCTTGAACAGGAAATGAAGGAAAATAAAGATTACAAACTCGTGAATGCCGGAGCCGTTCACCTTGAGCCATTCGGAATTTACACGAAAAAATACAAATCACTGAAAGACCTGCCTAAAGGCGCGACCATCATCATGACTAACAATGTCGCTGAACAAGGCCGTATGCTGGCGATGCTTGAAAAAGCCGGACTGATCACACTTGATCCGAAGGTGAAAACGATTGAAGCGACTACGAAAAACATTACGAAAAACCCGAAAAACCTGACATTCAAAAAAATCGCCCCTGAATTAACGGCGAAAGCATATAATGAAGAAGAAGGCGATGCAGTCTTCATTAACGTCAACTATGCGATTCAAAACAAACTGAATCCGTTAAAAGACGCGATTGAAGTGGAATCAACGAAAAACAACCCGTACGCAAACATCATCGCCGTACGCAAAGGTGACGAAAAATCAGAGAAAATCAAAGCGCTTATGGAAGTGCTTCACTCTAAGAAAATCAAAGACTTCATTGAGAAAAAATACGACGGAGCCGTGCTTCCCGTATCTGAATAAAGCGAAAACCCCGGATGAGTCATCCGGGGTTTTTTTCGGGTATTAATCGGAGAACTGTCCATAATAAAAGGGAAGGTTAACTTATTGGAGGGAATGGCAGTGGCTCAATACCAGGATAACGGCAAAAGCGTGCATGACGCGTTAAAACAATACAAAGAAGGTTTAGGCATATTTGAACAAAAAATGCCGATGATGGGGCGGAAGTTTAATGAATTTACTGAACAGTGTTTCTCAGCGGATTCATTAACTGAAAAAGAGAAACAATTAATCGCTCTGGGCATCAGCATCAGCGCTCAAGATGAATTTTGCATGATTTATCATACGAAGGGCTGCCTTGACCAAGGGGCCACAGAAGAAAACATCCTTGAGGTCATCAGCGTCGCGGCGGCATTCGGGGGCGGCGCGGCTCTCAGTCAGGGAGTGACCCTCGTGCAGCAGTGCATTCAGGAATTCGGACATACGACGCATTAGAATGAGCAATCGTGTGAATACCGTTTTTCAGATAAAGCGAGCGCCGGTTTCCGGCACATTCGAAAGGATTCAGGGGCACACACTCTTTGGCCGGAGCAGCGGATCATTGTTACAATAGAAACAAATATTATGAAGGGATTGATTCATTATCTGCACCAGCCACGAGAGACTGGACCTTGACTATACGCCTGAAATGGAAAAAGCGATGCAGAAGTCACACGGCATCGGCTACGAGGAATACGGACGGCGTCTTTCAAAAAGGATGGAAGTCGAACGGCAGAGGGAGCTTGAATATCAAAAAAGCAAGTTCCTCGCAGCGCAGCTTAATGAGAAAATCGGTCAGTAAAAAAGGGTGGATTTCCGCCCTTTTTCTGTTTCAAACAGCTTTAATTACGCCTTGATCTTTGATAAACTTTAGGAATGTTCCGGGTAATATAAAAAGTTGTATTTACTTTTCATTTGTTATAAAATTAGAATGAGAATAAATTGAGAATAATGATTATATATTTTGGAGGTATAGATATGGCTGCTTCAACATTAACGATCAAGGATCTTCACGTTGAAATCGAAGGAAAAGAGATCTTAAAAGGTGTAAACCTTGAAATAAAAGGCGGCGAATTCCACGCTGTCATGGGGCCGAACGGCACCGGTAAATCCACGCTCTCAGCAGCGATTATGGGACACCCGAAATACGAAGTTACAAAAGGCAGCATCACGCTTGACGGCAAAGATGTACTGGAAATGGAAGTGGACGAGCGCGCTCAGGCGGGTCTTTTCCTTGCGATGCAGTATCCAAGCGAAATCAGCGGTGTGACAAATGCCGATTTCCTTCGCTCTGCGATTAACGCACGCCGTGAAGAAGGCGATGAAATTTCTCTTATGAAATTCATCCGCAAAATGGACGAAAACATGGAGTTCCTTGAAATGGACCCTGAAATGGCGCAGCGTTACCTGAACGAAGGTTTCTCAGGCGGTGAGAAAAAACGCAACGAAATCCTTCAGCTTATGATGATCGAGCCGAAAATCGCCATTCTTGACGAGATCGATTCAGGTCTTGATATCGATGCGCTTAAAGTCGTTTCTAAAGGAATCAACAAAATGCGCAGCGAAAACTTCGGCTGCTTAATGATCACTCACTATCAGCGCCTTCTGAACTACATCACGCCTGATGTCGTTCACGTTATGATGCAGGGACGCGTAGTGAAATCCGGCGGCGCGGAGCTTGCACAGCGCCTTGAAGCGGAAGGTTATGACTGGATTAAACAAGAACTAGGCATTGAAGACGAAACTGTAGGCCAAGAAGCGTAAGCGTTAGGGGGATAATCATGACATTGGAAACGAAACTAACCGTAGATCAGGAATATGTCAAAGGCTTTTCCGAAAAGCATCAAGAACCTGCCTGGCTGAAAAACCTGCGCTTACAGGCTCTTGAAAAAGCTGACGATCTGCCGCTGCCTAAGCCTGATAAAACAAAAATCACAAATTGGAACTTTACAAAGTTCAACAAGCATACAGTAGAAAATGCGCCGCTTGCTTCTTTAGAAGATTTAGCTGATGAAGCAAAAGCGCTGATCGATATCGAAAACGAAGACAAAACGTTATACGTGCAGCGTGACCAAACGCCCGCTTTCCTTTCTCTTTCTAAAGAACTGAAAGACAAAGGCGTCATCTTTACGGACATCTTAACGGCTGCCCGTGAGCACAGCGACCTCGTTGAGAAGTATTTCATGAAAGACGGCGTTAAGGTCGACGAACATAAACTGACTGCGCTTCATGCAGCATTAATGAACGGCGGGGCATTCCTTTATGTTCCTAAAAACGTTCAGGTGGAGACGCCTGTTCAGGCCGTTTACGTTCATGAAAGCAATGACACGGCATTGTTCAACCACGTGCTGATCGTCGCTGAAGACCACAGCTCCGTCACTTACGTTGAGAACTACATCAGCACGGTGAACCCGAAAGAAGCGGTATTCAACATTATCAGTGAAGTGGTCACAGGTGATAATGCCAGCGTGACGTACGGTGCCGTTGACAACCTGTCAGCAGGTGTCACAACATACGTCAACCGCCGCGGAGCCGCGCGCGGACGCGACAGCAGAATCGAGTGGGCGCTCGGACTGATGAACGACGGCGACACGATTTCTGAAAATACGACAAACCTCTACGGAGACGGCACATACGGCGATACGAAAACCGTAGTTGTCGGAAGAGGAGAACAGACGGAAAACTTTACGACGCAGATCATCCACTTCGGTAAGGCTTCTGAAGGCTATATCCTGAAGCACGGAGTCATGAAAGATGCCGCATCTTCCATCTTTAACGGAATCGGCAAAATCGAGCACGGCGCGTCTAAAGCAAACGCTGAACAGGAATCCCGCGTTCTGATGCTGAGTGAAAAAGCACGCGGAGATGCAAACCCGATTCTTTTAATTGATGAAGACGATGTAACTGCAGGACATGCGGCATCTGTCGGCCGTGTGGACCCGATCCAGCTTTACTACTTAATGAGCCGCGGAATTCCGAAAGAAGAAGCGGAGCGCTTAGTCATTTACGGATTCCTTGCTCCGGTGGTAAAAGAGCTTCCGATTGAAGGAGTTAAGAAACAGCTCGTCTCCGTCATCGAAAGGAAAGTAAAATAATGAATATCACCGATATTCGTGAACAGTTCCCGATCCTTCATCAGCAAGTGAACGGACATGACCTCGTGTACCTTGACAGCGCGGCGACTTCCCAGAAGCCGCGTGCTGTCATTGAAGCAGTGGATCAGTATTACAGCAAATACAATTCCAATGTCCACAGAGGCGTTCATACTCTTGGCACGAGAGCGACAGACGGCTATGAAGGTGCGCGTGAAAAAGTCCGTAAGTTTATCAATGCGAAATCAATGGCTGAGGTCATTTTCACAAAAGGCACGACAACTTCACTGAATATGGTGGCGCTAAGCTATGCCCGCGCCAGCTTAAAACCCGGTGATGAAGTGGTCATCACCCAAATGGAGCATCATGCGAATATCATTCCGTGGCAGCAGGCTGTAAAAGCAACCGGCGCGACTTTAAAGTATATCCCGATGCAGGAAGACGGCACGCTTTCGTTAGATGACGTCCGGCAGACTGTCACAAGCCATACGAAGATCGTGGCAGTCGCTCATGTGTCAAACGTGCTGGGCACGATCAACCCGATTAAAGAGATCGCCAAAATCGCTCATGACAATGGCGCGGTCATCGTGGTGGACGGGGCGCAAAGCACACCGCACATGAAAATCGACGTTCAGGACTTGGATTGCGACTTCTTCGCGCTTTCTTCCCATAAAATGTGCGGCCCGACGGGAATCGGCGTGCTGTACGGCAAGAAAGAACTGCTTGAGAATATGGAGCCGGCCGAATTTGGCGGCGAAATGATCGACTTTGTAGGGCTTTATGAATCAACTTGGAAAGAGCTTCCGTGGAAATTTGAAGCAGGCACACCGATTATCGCAGGCGCGATCGGATTGGGAGCCGCGATTGATTTTCTTGAAGAGATCGGACTCGACGAGATTTCCCGGCATGAGCATAAGCTTGCAGCCTATGCGCTTGACCGTTTCGAGCAGCTAGACGGCGTGACGGTATACGGTCCGAAAGAGCGGGCGGGACTTGTGACATTTAATCTTGATGAGGTTCACCCTCATGATGTCGCGACTGTCCTCGATGCTGAGGGCATTGCGGTCAGAGCCGGCCATCATTGCGCCCAGCCGCTCATGAAATGGCTGGATGTATCTGCTACTGCGAGAGCGAGTTTTTATCTGTATAATACAGAGGAAGAGATCGATAAGCTCGCGGAAGCCCTCCAAAAGACAAAGGAGTACTTTACAAATGTCTTTTAATGCAAATTTAGATACATTATACAGACAAGTGATCATGGATCATTACAAAAATCCGCGCAACAAAGGGGTTTTGGATGACAGCATCGTCGTCGATATGAACAACCCGACTTGCGGCGACCGGATCAGACTGACAATGAAGCTTGACGGCGATACCGTTCAGGAAGCGAAGTTTGAAGGAGAAGGCTGTTCTATCTCCATGGCTTCAGCTTCCATGATGACGCAGGCGATTAAAGGAAAAGATATTGATACCGCCCTTTCCATGTCTAAGATTTTCTCAGACATGATGCAAGGGAAAGAGTATGACGACTCGATAGATCTCGGGGATATTGAAGCTCTTCAAGGCGTTTCGAAATTCCCGGCCCGGATTAAATGTGCCACCCTTTCATGGAAAGCACTTGAAAAAGGAGTCGCTGGCGAAAAAGGCGGCAATTAAAAGATTGGAGTGAAAATGGATGGCTAAAAAAATGCCTGAAATTGGTGAATACAAGTACGGTTTTCACGATAAGGACGTTTCCATTTTCCGTTCAGAGCGCGGATTGACAAAAGAAATCGTAGAAGAAATTTCACGCATGAAAGAAGAGCCTCAATGGATGCTTGATTTCCGCCTGAAATCTCTTGAGCATTTCTACAACATGCCGATGCCGCAGTGGGGCGGGGATTTAAACTCTTTAAACTTTGACGAAATTACGTATTACGTAAAGCCGTCTGAGCGTTCAGAGCGTTCTTGGGATGAAGTGCCTGAGGAAATTAAACAGACATTCGACAAACTCGGTATTCCTGAAGCTGAGCAAAAATACCTTGCCGGTGTTTCTGCACAGTACGAATCCGAAGTTGTTTACCACAATATGAAAGAAGATCTTGAAGAGCAAGGCATCGTCTTCAAAGACACAGACAGCGCGCTGAAAGAAAATGAAGACATTTTCCGCGAGCACTGGGCGAAAGTCATTCCGCCGACTGATAACAAGTTTGCGGCGCTGAACTCAGCTGTTTGGTCCGGCGGATCTTTCATCTACGTGCCTAAAGGCGTGAAGGTTGAAACACCGCTTCAAGCTTACTTCCGCATCAACTCTGAAAACATGGGTCAGTTCGAACGTACGCTGATCATCGTTGACGAAGAAGCAAGCGTTCATTACGTAGAGGGCTGTACGGCTCCTGTGTACACAACAAACTCGCTTCACAGCGCGGTTGTTGAAATCATCGTCAAAAAAGGCGGCTACTGCCGTTATACAACAATTCAAAACTGGGCGAACAACGTTTACAACCTAGTAACGAAACGTACGGTTTGTGAAGAAAACGCGACGATGGAATGGGTTGACGGAAACATCGGTTCTAAATTGACGATGAAATATCCGGCTGTCATTCTGAAAGGTGAAGGCGCGCGCGGCATGACGCTTTCTATCGCTCTTGCGGGTAAAGGACAGCATCAGGACGCAGGCGCGAAAATGATTCACCTTGCACCGAATACGTCATCCACAATCGTATCAAAATCGATTTCCAAACAGGGCGGAAAAGTAACATACCGCGGTATCGTCCACTTCGGACGAAAAGCGGACGGCGCCCGTTCAAACATCGAGTGTGATACGCTCATTATGGATAACAAATCAACTTCTGATACAATCCCTTACAATGAAATCCTGAACGACAACATTTCATTGGAGCACGAAGCGAAAGTATCAAAGGTTTCTGAAGAACAGCTTTTCTACTTGATGAGCCGCGGTATTTCTGAAGAAGAAGCAACAGAAATGATCGTTATGGGCTTCATCGAGCCGTTCACAAAAGAACTTCCGATGGAATACGCAGTTGAAATGAACCGTTTGATTAAGTTCGAAATGGAAGGCTCCATCGGTTAATAGTAAAACCCCGCCATATGGCGGGGTTTTTTTGTTTATTGAATAGTGAAATTTCCGTATTCGCTTGACCGGACATGAATCGGGCCGTTTAAATTGTAGTTCTTCTCTTTGACAATATCGCGGAAAACGTCGACACGGGCAACCGATTCTCTCCATTCGTCCTGGGTGTCCTCATCTGACGGATTCATCAGATCGTCATAGCGCACATCCAAGAATTTATTGAGCCATTTCTTCTCGTCAGTACCGTCTTTCGGTGACCCGCCCATTTTTTTGTTCGTGCGTTTAATCAGGGCATAAAAGGAGTCTGGATCATCGCCGTCGCCATGCTGAATCACCGTATCGTACATCACCGCTTTGGCCAAGGCCGTTTTCAGTCCGGCATTTTCTGAACGCTTCATCGCCGGCTGATAATACAAGCTGTCATTTACCTTATCCTGGGCAGCGCGGAAGGCTTTATCATTGCCAAGTGAGCGCCAGGCAGAAGCGAATCCTTTCAGATTGCTGATGTCATCGCTTTCGTCCTTCGCAAGGCGACGCAATTCAGGCAAATACTTTTTCAATTTGTTATTCGGCACCGCTTTCGTGTATACTTCGACTACTTCCAGCGCATCTCCGGTAGCCGTCGTAAAGCCGGCCCGCCCGCAAGTGTAACCTCTTCCGTCATCCAACGCTTCAACATATCCGTATTGGATTTCCGTCTTTCCGTTTTCAAAAATGCTGGTCAGCTGTTCCGCCCGGCGCTTCTGATCCTTATTCAGCCCGGCCGCAAAAACCGTACCGCTCATCATCAGGGTAAAAAACATGGTGAAAATAAGTGACGAAACCGCCGTCTTCTTCCAAAAACCTGCTTTTTTCTTCAAGCTGATTTTCATTGCCATACCCCTTTCATATGTAAGTTACGCACTCAGTATACATGAGGGGGTTGTTTTTTTGTTGAAAACACACGAATTTGTCAATATTTTGAATCCTAAGCCCTATCAGGCGCTTCATAAAAAGAACGCACCTTCATCAGACAGACAATCCCGTTCTCGCGTCATTCTCATCTGTAACATAGTCAACGCGGAGAAATCCGCATTGTACAGCCTGCTGATAAAGGGCTTCGAGCATATCCGGATCTTTGCAATATAACGTTACATACGAGCAATCTGCGATGAGAAGCACAAGTTCACAGGAACTCTCCAAATACTCCTCGTACGTATTGATTTCCGTTACCATCCCGCCCGGGAAAGCTTTCAATTCAGCAAAAATCATATAATAAGGGTTTCCTTCCAGACGCTGACGGAGTTCTTGACCCTGAATGATGCGCTGATTTTGCGGAAACAGGTCTGTATCGGTGTCTTCTTTGAATTCCGTATACGCCTCTCCATCACCGATAAACCACGTATAGGAAGAGATGGGGAACGGTTGTAATATATCTGCCGCAAACCGTCCGAATTGATTTGGGATGTCAAAAGTAATGCCGCGTTTCATATGGTCGTATCTCCTTTTGGCTTTTGCTAGAATAATATGGTATACCATTTGGATAAATATTGAAAGGGGTGGGTGTTATGACAACACGATACGGAATTGATGCGCCTTATGGAGCGTTTGGATTTATCTTTATTGCGCTCCTTTATGCCGCAGGCACGTTATACGGCATGATTCCTCCTTACTGGGGCTGGCTGACGGGCACCTTGTTTTTATTGCTCGGTCTTTGGATGCTCTTGTATTCAACGGCCATTAAACTTTTACACCGCCATCGCATTCTTGCGCTATCCGGTTTAAAGCCGGACATGAAGGTGCTTGATGTCGGTACGGGGCGGGGGCTATTAGCCATCGCCGCGGCTCAAAAAGGCGCTGACGTCTCAGCGATTGACAAATGGTCAAGCTGGGACCTGGTCGGAAACGGAAGAGACGCATTTGAAAAGAACAGACAGGCTGAAAGAGCGCCGGAAATTGATTTGTATGACGGACTGGCGCAAGACATGCCGTTTCCTGATGAGACGTTTGATCTTGTCATTTCGCATTTTGTCGTACACAACATTTCAGGCAGAAAAAAGAGGGAACGGGCGATTGCGGAAATGGTGAGGGTGCTGAAGCCTGGCGGCATTTTGGCCGTGTCAGATATAAAAAATACATCACAATACAGAGAGATTCTTGAGGAAAACGGCTTTCAGACAAGAACGTATTCCTTTTATTATACGTTTCCGTTTTCGAAACTCATCATTGCTGTCAGGACTCCAGTAGGAACCGGGCGCTCCATTTGTTAAAATAAATAAGACAAAACAGATAGAAAAGGTGTTATACATGAAGTCTTATTTGATTATCGGGGCCGGCATTCTCGGTGCGTCCGCGGCTTATCATCTCGCAAAGGCCGGGGCGGATGTAACGGTCATTGACCGGAAGCACCCGGGGCAGGCGACTGACGCCGCGGCGGGGATCGTCTGCCCGTGGCTGTCACAGCGCCGCAATCAGGCATGGTATGCGATCGCAAAAGGCGGAGCCCGCTATTATAACCAATTGATACAGCAGCTTGAAGCTGACGGAGAAACGGACACCGGTTATCAAAAGGTCGGTGCCGTCAGCCTCCATACGGATGAAAAAAAGCTCAGCCAAATGGAGGAAAGAGCTTATAAAAGAAGAGAGGACGCCCCTGAAATCGGTGACATTACAAGACTGACTCCGGAAGAAACGAAGGCGCTGTTCCCCGCGCTGTCGGAGGAATACGGGGCGGTTCATGTCAGCGGCGCGGCCCGGGTGAACGGGAGGGCGCTTCGTAAGGCGCTGTTAAACGCGGCCGTTAAGCACGGCGCGGCTGTTTACAATGAAGAAGCGTCAATATTGACAGAGGATGGTGCCGTCATCGGTGTGAAAACCGCAGAACGCACGCTTACTGCCGACCAGGTTCTCGTAACGGCCGGCGCTTGGGCGAGAGAGCTGCTTGAGCCGCTCGGCATCCGTTTTTCAGTATCATACCAAAAGGCACAGATCGTTCATTTAGAGCTTCAAGGAGAGGATACGGGCGGCTGGCCCGTCGTCATGCCCCCAAACGATCAATACATTCTCGCCTTTGACAGCGGCAGAATCATAGCGGGCGCGACTCATGAAAACGATACCGGCATGGATTTGCGGGTGACGGCCGGCGGGCTCCGCGAGATTTTTGACAAAGCATTAACCGTGGCGCCGGGGCTTTCAGACAGTACTGTGATAGAGACAAGAGTCGGTTTCAGACCGTTTACTCCCGGTTTTCTTCCCGTCATCGGCAAAGTGCCGAATATCAGCGGACTCCTCGTTGCCAACGGGCTGGGCGCCTCAGGGCTGACGAGCGGGCCGTATCTGGGGGCTGAACTGGCGAAACTCGCGCTCGGGCAGCAGACGGAAATTGATTTGAGCCTTTATGATCCGGCCGGGGCGCTTGAATAAAAAATAGCTTTTGGCGCATTCTTATGATAGGATGGAGCTTTAATGAATAAGAGGACGTGACCCATTTGATAAAAATAAACCTTCCTGCTCCTGATGTAACCATTACGGAACGGCAGCAGTCACCGTCGGAGAATGAACCGGCGATTAAAGCGATTTACGGTTTCATTGATTTTCACCAAATTCCGAGAGACAAAGGCGGCATCTTTATGTTTTATAACATTCATGATGAGCTGCTGTTTGTCGGGAAAGCCCGTAAATTAAGACAAAGAATCAAAAAGCATTTTGAAGACAATGTGTCGCCTGTTAAACATCACAGGGACGAAGTGTATAAAATTGAAGTATGTGTCGTAAATGATCCGATGGAAAGGGAGATTTACGAAACGTACGCGATCAATACCCTTCAGTCGAAATACAACATTGAGAAAGTATTTTATAAATAAGAAAAACCGGAGCTTAAGGGCTCCGGTTTTCTTTATGTTTACAGTGCCAGCCACATCACGGCAATATGCACGATCAGCAGACAGTAAACGACGAGGAATAGCTGGACGACCTTTTTTCTGAATAACATGCAGATCATCATGAGCACGGGAAAAATCAGGACGCCGGCCGTTTTATTGATTGATGTATTCGGACGGTTCGACACGTCATAGTGAATGGCCATATCAGCAGGAAGAAACGGATAAAACACAATCGACAGAATAAAGGCGAGAACTACAGCTCCCCACAGCACTTTATCATTCATCAAAAACATATGAACACTCCCTTTTTTACATATAATAGTATATTAGTCCGAAAAATCTAATTTATCAATATTTTACCTGTTGATTGGTGTATAATCATGTCAATGAAATTTCCATACGCTAGGAGGGTTTCAATTGACTGACAAGAAGCAAACCAGCATGTTTTCATTCTTTCTTTTTATCATGGCCGCCTGGATCATCGTTTTGTTTTTTACCGTCATCGCGGCACTGCCAAGCTCCGCCATCCAATTAACCAAGCATCAATCCAAAACCGTTTCCATGATTTATCCGCAAAGCTGGGGATTTTTCAGTAAAGATCCGAGAGAAGACAGCTTGAATATCTATCTTCTTGATGCCGATGAGGAGCTCAGATGGCCGAATAATTCTCTGAAAAATGTCATCGGCTTAAACCGCTACGGCCGGACGCAAGGGATAGAGCTCGGCCTTATGCTGGAAAAGCTGCCTTCCAAAGAGAAGTGGAACGACTTCACGACTGGCCAAGACATTAAGGATACCACATTTTTGAAAATGAAAAATGAGTCTCCCTCCCCAAGGCTGAAAGGGAAAATGATCATTACATATGAACGCATTACCCCATGGGCATGGAGCCAGCATACCGAAACGAAAAGAACCATCCAAAAATACATCGGAGTGGATGTCAATTGATTCAGGATGCAAAAAAGCAGCTCACCTTATGGATGATGAAGAATCCGCCTTGGACAAATGTGTACGGGCTTGCCAGAAGCTTAATCGCGCTCGGCACGCTGCTGACATTGCTGTTTAATCCGGCGTCTGTCTTCTTCAAAACGCAAAATCAAATGCTCAGTTTTTCCGACACGTTCAGCCTGTTTCTGCTGTTTCCCGATTTCCGTTACATTGAGATCGTCAAAGCCGTTTGTATCTGTATGTTAATCCTTGTCGTCATTGGCTGGCGGCCGCGAATCACCGGTTTTTTTCACTGGTGGATTTCGTACAGCTTCCAAAACTCCGCCGTTACCCTTGACGGAGGAGATCAGGTGGCTGCCGTTTTTACACTGCTGCTGCTCCCGCTGACATTAACCGATCCGCGGAAATGGCACTGGTCTCCGTACGAGGCGTCTTTTGAGAAAAGACCGCTTGAGCCTTATTACCGCTCCTTATGCTGGGCGACACTGACAATCATCAGAATACAGGTCGCGATGCTGTACTTTAACTCTGTCATTGCCAAACTGATGGAAGAAGAGTGGCAGAACGGAACCGCCGTTTATTACTATTTGAACGATCCGATGCTGGGTCTGCCGGATGCGCTTCACGGTCTGTTTGACTTTATCCTGCAGTCCAAGCTTGTCGTCATCCCGACTTGGGGCACGCTCATTGTGCAAACCATTATGTTCTGCGCTTTGTTCGCTCCGAAAACATATTGGCGTCTGATATTGTTTATCTCCATTTTTATGCACGAAATCTTTGCCGTTATGCTGGGGCTTACCTCGTTTTCCATTACGGTGGCTGGTATTTTGGTCCTGTTTTTGGTGCCGGCAGAGAAAACAGTAGCTTTGAACCATTACAATCCCCTTTTTATCAGATACAATTTTTTCAATAAAAGGAAAAGGAGGAAACTATTTGGTTAAAAGCAAGAAGTCCGCAGCTGCCATGATGCTGGTGTTTGTTTTAATGGTCGCATTAGTCGGCCCGCATGCCGCGGCGAAAACTGAGCCGTCGGTCTCTTATTCGGGTGAAGACATTTTTTCCGGCATCTTTTTCGGACAAGGTGAGGTCGCAAAACTCCTTCCTGAAGTATGGGATACCAAGGCTGTCAAAAAGATTGATCAGGATGAATTAAAGCAAGTTTCCGATCAGGTGATCGCTGATATTAAAAAGTCATCGCCGGATTATTTTAAAGAGTTGAAAGCGGCGGTCTACAGCGGCGATTATGAGAAAGTGAACAGCGTCATTGATCAAGGTTCGCAGATTATGGCGAAAGTGCTGAAAGAAGAGTTTGACAAAAAGAGCATGGACAAAGGAAAATCAACGGCCATCGGCCAATGCGCAACGGCTGTATGGGTATTTTTAAACGCGGCGGCCGCCATTGAGACGATCGCTCTTGCGGTAGCGGCCATCATTTTGACAGTAGCAAGCGTTGACGAAGATTCCGACTTAGGAAAAGAGCAGCTCATCGCTAATGTCGTTGACCGCATTAACGCGCAGCACTGAGGCTGAAGAAAGAAAACGCTAAGGAAACGAACCTTAGCGTTTTTTTGATTGAAGCATCTGTTTTAAATATGCTTCTGAATCAAAGCCGAGTTCCTCGTCGGCTTCTTTTTTCAGTTCAAGCTGAAGTCGCACGTACGTGTCATATTTCGGGCTGAGCTTTTGAAGAAGATTGCTGAAAGGCGATCCCGCCTTCAGCGCGGGCAGATCAGAAGCGGATTCTCCGACCTTGATCAGGCCTTCCCTGTATTCTTCATCTGTCTGCACTCTTTTCACAAGCTGAATGATGATGTTTTTATGAGTGTCCCAAGTGGCGGGGTCTCTCTCCAAAATCCGCTCGATAAATTGGTCATGCTGGACTTTGTGCTGCTGAAGCTGAGCCGGATCCTCCTTGCCGACCAGCTGCATCATCGGGTGTGCAGCCGGAACTTCTTCCATATCATCCAATACTTTAATAAGCTCCGCCCATATCGTTTTTTTCTCATCTGTATCAATAGAAAAGTCGAGGAACGGTTCAAACAGCGCGGCGATAAATTCTCCGAAATCTCCCGGGAACAGTTTTTTCAGCTGAAGTCCCATATACTTCGGTTCATCTATTTTGACCTCGCCGATATCATGCAGAATTGAATCGACATTTTCCGCATCTTCCACGCGCTTGATCAGCATTTCAGTCAGTTTCCGTTCCTGCTCAAGCTCTTCAATCTGCCGGCTGAGCTTTTGATGCTGCCGGCGCAGTATATCATGCAGACTGCTGCCCTCTAAGAGGAACGCTTTAATATCGCTTACAGACAGTGCCAGCATTCGGAGGGCGGCAATCATTTTCAGCGTATTCACGTTCTGAGCGGAATACTCACGGTATCCGTTAACAGGGTTTTTGCTGATGGTGATTAAACCTTCCTGCTCATAATATTTGATGGCTTTTTTCGTGAGACCCGTCTGCCTTGCGGCTTCTTTTATATTCATTCTGAATCACTCCCTGTTTTTCATTCTAAACGTGTCTCTAAGGGTCAGGTCAAGAGAGGGCGGGAAATAAGACGGGTTTATTTTATATTTTAGAAATTTCAGAAAATATGATTGACAACGCACCTTTGTTGCGATTAATATAACGTTATATAATGTTATATAACGTTATATAATAAAACACTGAGGAGTGAAGGATTTGAGTCAAACTGCCGCACAAGTGAATCACAAAGTTCAGGCTTTCTTGGATGATCTGAAAGGAAAAACGATTGACCACGTCTTTTTCGTCGCTTGCGGGGGTTCTTCAGCCATTATGTATCCGAGCAAGTACGTGTTTGACAGAGAGGCGAAAGCCATCAGCTCTGATCTCTACAGTTCAAATGAATTTATTCAGCGCAATCCCGTTCAGCTCGGAGAGAACTCTCTCGTGATTTTATGTTCTCAGTCAGGCAATACGCCGGAAACGGTGAAAGCCGCCGGTTTCGCCAGAAAAAAAGGCGCGCTTACGATTGCGATGACCTTTGAGCCTGATTCGCCGCTAGCGAAAGAAGCCGAATATGTCGCGGTGTATGACTGGGGTGAGAATGCACAGGCGATAAATACGAATTACGGGGTTCTGTATCAAATCGTGTTCGGCGCTTTACACGTGCTGGAAAACCATCCCGCGTTTGAGCCGGCGATCGACGGACTCAATAAGCTCCAGACCGTATATGACAAAGCGCTTAAACAAGAAGCGGATCACGCAAAGGCATTCGCGAAAGCCCACGAAAAAGAAGATATCGTTTACACGATGGCAAGCGGTGCGAACTACGGCGTCGCTTACTCCTACAGCATCTGCATTCTCATGGAAATGCAATGGATTCATTCCCACGCCATTCATGCCGGAGAATATTTTCACGGACCGTTCGAAATCATTGATGAATCCGTTCCATTTATTATCCTGCTCGGCTTAGACGAAACAAGACCCCTTGAAGAGCGGGCGCTTTCCTTCTCAAAAAGATACGGCAAAAAACTGACTGTGCTTGATGCGGCAGCATATGATTTTTCCGGAATTGACGATTCTGTAAAAGGCTATCTGGCTCCTCTCGTATTAAACCGGGTGCTCAGAAGCTATGCGGATGCGCTGGCGGAAGCAAGGAACCATCCGTTAAGCCAGCGGCGTTACATGTGGAAAGTCGAATATTAAGAACGCGCATTATATTTCACCGGACTATAATGATATATAACGTTATAGTCCGGTGACAAAGGAGGAAAAGCATCTGAAAAAGCTCATCTGCCTGTTCGTTCTGTTAGCCGTATGTCTGTCAGCCGCCGCCTGTTCAAGCCAAAGCAGTTCCTCTGACGGAAAAGTGACTCTGAAGTTTTTTCACAGGTGGCCGAAGGAGCCGGAAAAAAGCTATTTTGAAGAAGCGGTCAAAGAATTTGAAGCCGCTCATCCGGATATTCATATCCAAACGGAAGCGGTCTTAAACGATTCTTATAAAGACAAGGTGAAAGTCATGCTCGGAACAACGAGCCCCCCTGATATTTTCTTTTCATGGAGCGACCGGTTTGCTTATAAATTCATCAAAGGAGATAAAGCCCTCGATCTGTCGTCTTACTATCAGCAGGATAAAGATTGGTCCTCACAGCTTGTGCAGTCACAAATCAAACCTTTTACGCATGACGGAAAACAGTACGGTGTTCCGTGGCAAATGGACGCTAAATCATTCTTTTATAATAAGGACATTTTTAATTCATTACATTTGAAGCCCCCGGCGACATGGGATGAACTGATCACAGTCTCTGAGAAATTGAAAGAGAACGGATATATTCCGATCAGTTTCGGAACAAAAGCGCCTTGGACCATTTCTCATTATATCGGGACGCTGAACCAGCGTATGGTGGATGAAAAAACGCGGGCGAAGGATTACAGCCCGGAAACCGGGGAGTTTACGGACGAAGGCTATGTCAAAGCGCTTGAAAAGCTTCAGGAACTTCTGCCGTACTTTACAAAGCACGTGAACTCCGTTGATCACGAATACGTGCGCCAGCAGTTTACGAGCGGCAAAGCGGCGATGATTTATGCGGAAACGGCAGAAATTAAGCTCGTCGAACCGGTCAATCTGGGCTTGTTTCCTTTCCCGAAAATCAGCGGCGAAAAGGGATCTCCCCGTGCACTGACCGGATCTCCGGAAGGATTTATGATTTCCTCAAAAACGAAGCACCCGAAAGAAGCCATGGAATTTCTTCAGTTTTTAACCTCGAAAAAAATGGGAGAGAAGCTGATAAAAGACGTCGGTAAATACAGCGCGGTTCAGGGAACGGCGACAGAAAACAATTCCACCCCGATCCAGCGTGAAGCCGTGCAGGATATCGTCCGCGCCGAAACAATGGTGCCGTGGTTTGATATGGATGTTGACGTTGAAATCGCCGATGTGTATGCGGCAGGCGTTCAGCAGATGCTCGGCGGCACAATGACACCGCGCGAGGTGATGAATTCCGTGCAGAAAGCGGCGCGTCAAGTCAAAGCGTCATCTGAATAGAACAGATTTCTTTGGAGAAAGGAGATGAGGATTTCCTTGGTCAGCCGAAAACGTTTCATTCCGTATCTGTTTCTCGCGCCCGCGCTGATTTTTCTGCTGTTCGTTTACATTCCGATTATTGAGAATGTGTTTTTCAGTCTGTTTGAATGGAGCTCATTTCAACCCGAAAAGACGTTTATCGGTTTGAAAAATTATATTGACCTGTTTCACGATCCCGTATTTTTTACAGCGCTCCGCAACAATGTGCTGTATGCGGTCATATCGCTGATTTGCCAGGTTGGCGGCGGCTTAATTCTGGCGGCCGTGCTGGAAGACAGATTGGTAAGAAAATGGTCGCCGTTTTTCCGCACGGTCTTTTTTCTTCCGGTCGTCATTTCCATGACCGTCATTGCGCTGTTGTTTGATTTTATTTATAACCCGGAAATCGGGCTTTTGAATCAGCTGCTGGAAGCCGTCGGACTTGATGAACTGACCCGGGCGTGGCTGGGCGATGAAAACACCGCTATGCTTTCTGTCATTTTTGTGTCTCAATGGCAGTCTGTCGGTTACATCGCCATGCTGTACATTGTCTCGATTCAGAGCATTCCTGCTGAATTATATGAATCGGCGCAGCTGGACGGAGCCGGAAAAATCCAGCAGTTTTTTCACATTACGGTGCCGCAGACGAAAGAAATGTCGTTTGTTGCTGTGGTGATGACGCTGACCGGCGCATTTACCGTATTTAATGAACCGTATATTCTGACCGGCGGAGGGCCGGGCAATGCTTCAGAAGTGCTGAGCACATTTTTGTATAAGAGCGCTTTTACAAAGGATATGATGGGCTACGCTTCTGCGATCGCGACGGTGGTGCTTTTGCTGACGCTTGCTCTGTCGCTTATTCAGATGAAATTCTTTAAGACCGGAAAGGAGGAGTAGCCGATGCTTCCTGAAAAGACGGACTTGCGTCATGCCCGTCAGGCCGTCAGAACAGGCGGAAAACCGAGAAAATGGTATGTCGGGGAAACGTCTGTGTGGCTGTTTCTCATTATCTACCTCATTGCCGTTGCTTATCCGCTGTTATGGATGGCGGTCAGCGCCTTTAAAAGCTCGGATGAGATTTTTGAGCACAGCTGGTCGCTGCCCTCTGTCTGGCATCCCGAAAACTTCGTATCCGCATGGAATCAAGGGATTTCCGCTTATTTTATGAACAGCGTCATTGTGACCGTGCTGACTTGTCTCATCACCGTATTTGTGAGCGCCTGGGCGGCATACGGGCTTGCCCGTTTTCAATTTAAAGGAAAAGGGTTTGTGCTGATCATTTGTCTTGGCGGCTTGATGCTGACGCCGCAGGTCAGTCTTGTGCCGCTGTACTCTATTATCCAGTCATTGGGACTGTACAATACGTATTGGGCATTGATTCTTCCGTACGCCGCCTACCGTATTCCGTTTACCGTGATTCTGATCCGTTCCTATTTTTTGTCGATTTCCAAAGAGCTTGAGGAAGCTGCCTATCTGGATGGATGTACAAGTTTCGGGATATTTTTCAGAATATTCTTACCTATGAGCGTGCCGATTCTGGTGACATCAGGCATTTTGACGGCTTACCATACATGGAATGAGTTTATGTTTGCGATTATTTTTATCGATGATGAAAATTTACGGACGATTCCGGCCGGGCTGATGCAGTTCAGAGATGCGCTGCAGACGGATTGGGGCGTGCTGCTGGCCGGGCTGACGATTTCTGCTGCTCCGATCATAGCGCTGTTTTTATTGATGCAGAGATATTTTATCCGCGGCATTGCTGCGGGAAGCGTGAAAGGATAAGGAGGATGAAAAGATGAAACTGATAGCGGCCGGAGATAATGTAGTAGATTATTATCAGGATCAGGAGACGTTTTACCCGGGCGGAAATGCGTTAAACGTAGCCGTGCTTGCCCGGCGCTTAGGCCACGAAACTTCTTATATCGGGATTCTCGGCAGTGATGAAGCGGCGGATCACGTATTGAATGTGCTGAAACTGGAAAAGGTGAATGCCGATCTGATCCGCCGGGCATACGGCGAAAACGGGATGGCGGTCGTCACGCTTGATGAAAGAGGGGACAGGATATTTGCCGGATCAAATAAAGGCGGCGTGCAATCGCGTCTGACGCTCGCTTTTCAGGATAATGACATCTCATTTATCGCCGGACATGATTTGCTGCATACGAGCGTATACAGCAGGATAGAACGTGATCTTCCGATGCTGAGCGGCCATGTGCCGATTTCCTTTGACTTCTCTGTAAAACGTGACGAAGCCTATTTAGAAGCGGTCTGTCCGTACGTGACGTATGCGTTTTTTTCCGGGAGTGATTTGAGTGAAAGTGAATGTATGCGGCTTGCCGAAAAAGCCTGCGGTTTCGGAGCGAAAATCGTCTGTCTGACAAGGGGGGAATATGGCGCGGTGTTATCGGATGGGGGACGCGTCTATCATCAGCCGGTGGTAAGAGCTGATATAATAGATACATTGGGCGCGGGTGATTCTTTTATCGCCGGGTTTCTTACCGATTTCTTCGAGCATCAGGATATTCGGCGAGCGCTTACTGCAGCCGCCGGGACGGCTGCCAAAACATGCGAAGGGTTCGGAGCGTTCGGTTACGGGCATCCCTACAGGCCGGGCGGCGGGAAAAGCAGTGAAAAAACGAGAATACGATAAGCATTGTCTCGTTTTTTATACTTGTTACGCATAGGGACTGTTAATGGTAAACGTAACGCGGTCGGTATGCATTAAAAACAGCGAGCTGTATATCGGCTTGTCTTTTGACATAAATGCGGTTTTGTCAATTTCAAAAAGTGCATCCCCGATATCACAAGCCAGATAGCGGCTTTCTTCCTGCTTGGCGTATACGACATTTAACAGCTTCGTATTATGGGTGGGCACCACTTGATAGTGCTGTTTCAAAATGTCATGCATCGACACGCCTCCTTTAATATGCTTGCCGATGTCGGGAAATAAACTGAGCGGATAGTGGGCGATTTCGAATGAGAGCGGCTGGTCGTCGTGAAATAAAATGCGTTTTAATTCAAGAACGGGACTTTCGGAAGCGACGCGAAGTTTTTGGGCGATGGATTTAGGCGCTTCAATGATTTCATGGGAAAGGATCTGATGTTTCGGTTTTTTCCCCGTTGATTCCATAAATTCAGAGTAGCCGTTGACCGCGATGAGCTCCCGTTTCAGTTTAGGGCTTTTAACGAACGTTCCCTTTCCCTGCTGCCGGACGAGCCAGCCTTCTTCCACAAGATCAAGGATGGCCTTCCTGACCGTTATGCGGCTGACGTTGTACGTTTCGCACAGCTCATTTTCAGTCGGCAGTTTTACGGACGGCGAATAAACGCCCTTCTTGATATCGTCCGCGATAATTTGTTTCAGCTGAATATATAAAGGTTTCGAGCTCCCGTTATTTAACAATGGGACGGACCTCCTTTGTCAAGTAGTAGTACTATTATATGTATTATGACGTTATAATACAAATTTGCTTTTCATTTATGAATCTGTCAGAAACCCCGAACATTTTTAACATAACAGAAAGATGTGGCGGTTTCCAGTATTGGAGGAGGTTTCGAATGGCATCATTAACATTTGACCATATCAAAAAAACATACGGCGCCCAATCGGCGGCAGTGAAGGATTTTCACTTAGATGTAAAAGATGAGGAGCTGCTGGTGCTAGTCGGTCCCTCCGGCTGCGGCAAATCTACGACACTCAGAATGATTGCCGGACTGGAGAGCATTTCTGAAGGGAAGCTTTATATCGATGGAGACGCGGTGAACGATCTGCCCCCGAAGGATCGCGATATCGCGATGGTTTTTCAGAATTACGCGCTGTATCCCCACATGACGGTGTTTGATAATATGGCGTTCGGTTTGAAGCTCAGAAAGCTGCCGAAAAAAGAAATCGCAGAGCGAGTCCGGACTGCCGCTGATATTTTGGAAATCGGGCATCTGCTCAAGCGGAAACCGAAGGCTCTTTCAGGCGGACAGCGGCAGCGGGTTGCGCTCGGCCGGTCGATCGTGCGGGAGCCGAAAGTGTTTCTGATGGACGAGCCGCTTTCCAACTTAGACGCGAAATTGCGAGTGACGATGCGCGCCGAAATCAGCAAGCTCCATCAGCGTTTGAAAGCGACCATCGTTTATGTGACGCATGATCAGACGGAAGCGATGACAATGGGCGACCGGATTGTCGTGATGAATGAAGGAGATATTCAGCAGGCCGCAAGCCCCCATGAGATTTATCATTATCCGGCGAATCTGTTTGTGGCGGGTTTTATCGGTTCTCCGAGTATGAATTTTATAAAAGGCGTCATTGAAGAAAGTCACGGGCAATGGTATTTTGCCGGTTCGTCCGTTCGTCTGCCCATTCCGAAAGAAAAAGCGGCCGTTCTTGTGCAGAAAGGATACAGCGGTAAGGAGATGATTGCGGGGCTGCGTCCGGAGCATTTGACGCTTGCCGGACAATCAGAGCACCCGCCTGAAGCGGTGTGCCGCGCTGTGGCGGAAGTATGTGAAAACTTAGGCGCGGAGATGTACGTTCATGCGGTGAGCGGAGATGACCGCATGACGATCCGTCTTGACGGCGCTTCACAGGTGAAACCCGGCGATGCCATTCTGCTTGCGGTCAATATGAACCGGGCCGTCTTTTTTGATGCCGACACTGAAAACGCCGTATATTGAAAAAGGGAGCCTGATGATCGGGGCTCCCTTATCACTTCTTATGATACGATTACCAGATTTCATCCGCCCATTCCGGATGGTCGATAAACGGATTGCGGTTATGCTGATAGTCTTCGTAAATGATTTCGTTCCGCCGTTTTTCCTTACTGTCGACGGGGTCTTGTTGATTCCATTTGAGCAAAACGGACAGTTTTCCCATGTAAGGAGCTGAGCCGTTTCCGGTTTTATCATTCAGCTCAAGGTCAGGATACCCGTCGTCTCCTTCATAACGCACCGCCATGTAAAACAGCATGCGGGCGACATCTCCTTTAACCTCATCGCGCGGCTCCCAGGAATCACCGTCGTAATAATTGCCCGGCGCTTTCGGGTATTCTGAGCCGCCGTTATCAAAATCCATGTTTCCTCTGGCACTGTTCACCTGGACGTCTGCAGGGCGCAGATGATGAATGTCCGTCCCGGGGCCGGCAGCTGTTCCGAAGTTTCCGTGTGACTTTGCCCACACGTGTTCACGGTTCCAGTCCCCGGCGCTGCCGCCGTTTTTACTTTTGGCCCGTGATTCCTGGGTGTAGAGCAAGATGACATTGTTCGGGTTTGCCGGATCTTCGTCAGTTTCCTTCAATGCATTCCATACTTGGCTGTAAGACAGCTTTGTATGTCCGCTGATGATGCGGTGCAGGGCGCTCTTTAAGGCCGTTCCGCTTTTTCCGGAAGCTTCTTTGTAATATGTGTCCGTATCCGCAGACGGAGTGATGACAGCTGAGGCAGTTTGCGGAAAAAGAGTTGTGCCGCCGGCAGTTGAAACCGCCATCCGGCTGTACAGATTCATGTCAGCCGGCGCGCCCGCAGAGGCTGACGGCGCGGCCCATCCAAAAATGAAAAACAGGCAGACAATCGGCAGAAACCAAAGTTTTTTTGTCATGACTTGCCCTCCTTTACCTCTATTATCCAAAAAATAAATCTAATATTCTATCTTTTTTGAAAAATGGTTCCTTCGGCTTATTGGTCAAAGTATCCGGAAAATCATTGATTTTTTAGAGGATATGATAATGAACTCGTTATGCGCTCCTTCTATAATGAAGATCATCTTGTCAGTTTTTCAGTTTAAAAGGAGGGCGTGTATGGAACATCAGCAGCTTTCGTCGGCGAATATCGGGATTTCCGATGACATACAATGGCTGTCTCAATTCGGCGCTTCCGCTTCCGGCGGAGTGACGAGGCTTTTATATACGAAAGAATGGATGGACGCCCAGCTTGCCGTCAAAAAGAAAATGGAGGCGTTCGGGCTGGAAACGGCATTTGACGATGTCGGTAACGTGTTCGGCCGGCTGAGCGGCACAGAATCACCTGATGAGGTGATTCTGACCGGGTCGCATATTGACACCGTTATTGACGGCGGCAAATATGACGGTGCGTTCGGCGTGCTGGCGGGCATGCTGGCGATCCGGCATTTGCATGAGACGTGCGGGCGTCCGAAAAAAACGCTGGAGGCTGTGTCGCTCTGTGAAGAGGAAGGGAGCCGTTTTCCCATCACCTATTGGGGCTCAGGCAATATCACCGGTGCTTTCTCGCTTTCAGATGCGGAAACGCCGAAAGACGCGTCCGGCATTTCTCTGAAAGAAGCCATGCGGCAGAACGGCTTCGGTGCAGGCCGTTATCCAGCACCGCTGCGCACAGATATCAAAGCCTTTCTGGAAATTCATATTGAACAGGGGCAAACGCTTGAACGATCGGGAAGGGATATCGGGATTGTCACCGGGATTGCCGGACAGAGACGCTATACCGTTACGCTTGACGGTGAATGCAACCATGCCGGCACCACTTCGATGAAATGGCGGAAAGATCCGCTCGCGGCGGGAAGCAGCATCATCCATGAACTCATGCTCTCAGCGGAAAGACAGCCGGAAGAGCTCCGCCTGACGTGCGGGAAAATGACGGTTGAACCGAATATGGCGAATGTCATTCCGGGCCGTATCCAGTTTTCCGTTGATATTCGCCACCCGGAGGAAGACGTGCTGGCAGCCTTCCATCAGAAACTGGTGTCGATTGTTGAAAACATCAGCCGCAGCAAAGGAGTCAGGCCCGTTATTGATGAATATATGAGGATAGAGCCGGTTCAAATGAATCAGACACTGACGCGAACCGCAGCGGAGGCTGCAAAAGAACAAGGGGCGGACCCGGAGAAAATCGTAAGCGGAGCGGGACATGACGCCCAGATGCTCGGCAGAACCTTTCCGGCCTGCATGCTGTTTGTACCGAGCCGTGGCGGGATCAGCCACTCGCCGCTTGAATTCACACCCGCACATCAGCTTGAAACCGGCGTCCTTACGCTGGCGAATGTATTACATAAACTTGCCTATTAACGTAAAGGGGGAATCGGCGTGCCGACCAGAAAAGAATTGTGCATTCCGCAAAGAACCATTATGACACCGGGACCGACAGAAGCTGAACCGAGAGTGCTGAGGGCGATGGGCGCTCCGATCATCGGCCAGTTTGACCCGGCATTTACCGGCATCATGAACGAAACGATGCAAATGCTCCGTGAATTGTTTCAAACGGAAAACCGCTGGGCCTATCCGATTGACGGTACATCAAGAGCGGGGATTGAGGCTGTTCTCGCAAGTGTGATAGAGCCGGGCGACAGCGTGCTCGTTCCGATATACGGACGCTTCGGATACCTGCTGACTGAAATCGCCGAGCGGTACGGAGCGGACGTTCATACGATCGAGTGTGAATGGGGAACGGTCTTCCGGCCTGAAGAGATTATCAGCGAGATGAAAAAGATTTCCCCGAAAATCGTCGCTATGGTGCACGGAGAAACATCAACGGGGCGGATTCACCCGCTGAAAGAAATCGGGGAAGCGTGCCGCGCCCAAGACGCACTCTTTATCGTGGATGCCGTGGCCACGATCGGAGGCTGCGCCGTAAAAACGGATGAATGGAAGATTGACGCAGTCATCGGGGGAACGCAAAAATGCCTGTCGGTCCCCTCGGGAATGGCTCCGATTACTTATAATGACCGGACGGCAGCTGTCATTGCCGCGCGTAAAAAGGTAGAACGGGGCATTGCGACGGCAGCCGACGGCAAAAGGCTGTCCGGTCATCGGCCGGTTACGAGCAACTATTTTGATCTGAGCCAGCTCGAAGATTATTGGAGTGAAAGAAGGCTGAATCACCATACAGAAGCGACAGCAATGCTTTATGCGCTGCGGGAGGGTGTGCGCCTTGTCCTGGAAGAAGGACTTGAAGAACGGTTCCGCAGGCATCGGCGTCATGAAAAAGCGCTTACGGCGGGACTTGCAGCGATGGGCCTTGATTTATTCGGCGATCCGGAGGCGAAGCTGCCTGTCGTCACATGCGTGAAGATTCCGCCGGAAGCAGACGGCGAATCGATCAGAAGTATGCTTTTGTCTCAATTCGGAATTGAAATCGCCAGCTCATTCGGTCCGCTGCAGGGGAAAATTTGGAGAATCGGAACGATGGGCTACAGCTGCAGAAAGGAAAATGTGCTGTTTGTGCTGGCCGGACTTGAAGCGGTTCTGATCAGACACGGAGTTGCCGTTAAAGCCGGGGAAGCGCTGCAGGCGGCCCTTAACATATATGATCTGCCGGCTGAAACCGGTGTGCTGTCATGAGACATGAAAACGAGATTGAAATCATCTGGACTTTTTTCCCTTTTCCCCGTTATACTGAATGGTATAAAAAATGACAAATATGGAACGATCATCTGTTTGTCTGGGGAGAAGGTAAGAAATCATGGCGTACATGGGCCGATTGTCAATTTTAATGCTGAATATGTTTATTGCGATGCTTGGAATCGGATTGATTATTCCGATTATGCCCGCATATATTACCGAATTCGGAGCGACGGGGAGCACGATGGGTCTGCTTGTTGCGGCGGCGGGGCTTACACAGCTTTTATTTGCGCCTATTGCCGGGGAAATAACCGACAAATACGGACGGCGGAAACTGATTATTTTCGGCATCGCCGCCTTTGCCGTGTCGCAATTGATCTTCGCTTTTGCCGGAAGCCTGTGGCAATTGTTCGCATCCCGCCTTTTGGGCGGAATGGGCGCGGCGTTTTTAATGCCGTCAATGTTCGCTTACATTGCGGATATTACGACCGAAGAAGAACGCGGGAAAGGAATGGGGCTGTTCAGCGCGGCGATGACGCTTGGTGTCGTCATCGGGCCCGGTGTCGGAGGCTATTTGGTTCATTATGGCATGTCTGTGCCGTTCATCGTGTCTGCAAGTCTTGCCTGCTTTTCAAGTGTGCTTTCATTTTTCTTTCTGCCCGAAACGCTGGGACGTGAAAAGCAGCTGGAAGCCCGGGCAAAAACGGAAAAACGTGAGCATCTGTTTAAGCAAATGTCACGCGCGCTCAAATCGCCGTTCGCGTTTATGCTGATTCTGGTTTTTGTGCTGAACTTCGGAATTATGAACTTTGAATCCGTTTTCGGTCTTTACGTTGACCATAAACACGGATTTAAAGCCTCTGATATTGCCTTTATTATTACGGCTGCGGGTCTCATCGGCGTGTTTGTGCAGGCGGTCGGCGTCAGTTATCTCGTCCGCAAGTTCGGGGAAAAACGCGTGATTAACGTGACGTTGATCGGGGCTGCTGCAGGACTTGTGTGGTGCCGGTTTGCGGGTTCATATTGGGCCGTTTTTGCCGCGGCAATCTTTTTCCTGACGCTGACATCGCTGCTCCGGCCGGCGGTTAACACGATGCTGTCGAAGCTCGCCGGTGACCAGCAGGGGTTTGCCGGCGGGATGAACACCTCATTCATCAGCTTAGCGAATATCGCCGGACCGTCAGCCGCCGGTTTTCTCTTTGACGTAAATATGGAATTTCCGTATATGCTGGGAGCGGCCATTCTCGCCATCAGTTTTCTGGCCGCGCTTGGCTGGGGCAAAAAGACACAGACCCGGCCGTTCACGCAGCAAGGATAGAATCAAAAGCCTCCGGGTATCCGGAGGCTTTTTGCTATC
The DNA here is from genome assembly GCF_058791615.1 of Bacillus sp. EB106-06-01-XG163. Classification (NCBI taxonomy): domain Bacteria; kingdom Bacillati; phylum Bacillota; class Bacilli; order Caryophanales; family Bacillaceae; genus Bacillus; species Bacillus sp. EB106-06-01-XG163. The sequence continues at coordinate 150,253 of NZ_JBYTDS010000006.1, read as the reverse complement.
TCATAGGGAGGAAAAAAATGAGTAGACTTAAAACCCTGTTTATTTTCATTTGCATACTGATCGTCACAACCTCTTGCTGTCTCATCCAAACTGGGAATGAAAAAGAGGAAAGAAGCAGCAATCAAAAGACTGTATTAAAGGATATTGACAATGCAAAATTTATTGTTGGTTTTTCTAACACTTTAGATAGGGGAAGTGAGATTGGGGTTTACGGTGAAGATGGTGCTAAAATGGATAGCTTGGAATTGAAAGATGGTATAAATTTCACGATGTCTTCATATAACAAAAACGATACGTTCTTCTCATCAAATAGAAGCAATAATCACTTGATGATAGACAATAAAACCGGAACAATAAACAAAATCAATGAAAAGAGTTTGTCAAAAACAACTGAAGATGAAGGTACTTTCTTTATAAATAGTTCTGACGGTTATATCATCCATGACATTAACGTTGGATATACAGACAAAGGGCTGGAAAGTGAACTGGTATATTGGAAGGGGAACAGCCGAAAAAACAAGAAACAAATAAAGCTTGACGGAGAACTTGGATCAGCAATCGTCGCCAAAAATAAAATTTATGTCATTTCAAGTGATGAAGAAAGTATGTCCATCCTTTCAATTAACCCAGAGACAAATAAGCAAGAGAACAAGGCATCCATACCGAATAAAGGGATATACTTCATGGATGAAAAGGATGCATTCCAAGCTCTAGATGAAAATACATTTGTACTGGCAGTTAATGATAACGTGAATGAGAAAGAGAATTCTAAGCTCATATTAATAGACAGAGAGACTCTTAAGGTAAAAAAAGAAGTCGAGATGGAGAAAGGGTTTCATCCTGTAAAATTGAAAATATTAAAAGATAGCATCTTAGCTGTTTCTTTTGATGGAAAGCTGCAGGTGTTTGATAAAAAAATGGTTAAGAAAAAATCTTTTGATTTTTATGCTGGGGATGATAACAAATTAATGAATGATGTTCAATTCACTGACAGAGAGATGTATGTTTTACTCAAAAACTTTGATATCCAGCGCGATAAGAAGCTTGGAGACATCACGTCTTATGATTTGAAATCAGGCAAAAAGCTAAAAACAATCCCGCTAAAAGCAAACAAAGAGTGGGAAATTGCACGTTTTGAAATTTTAAAATAAGTTGAGGTGATTAGATCAGCTCCAGTTATATCTGCATATATTATACTCAGCATTACCGGGAGATTCCAGCATGGTTCAGGTTACCCTGTAAAGGGCATTAAGATAAGCGAAGGGATGGATTGACATGAATAGTATCAGGTACATATTGTATTTTGTGATTTCTTTCGTTTTACAACTTCTCTGGTTCTTCTTAGTAAAAGAAAATTCTAATGTAACTATACTAGACATGTTGATAATGTCTCTGTTATTCACATTATTTATGTTCATCTTAGATAAATTTCTCAAAAAAAAGCAGGCTGCATAGGGACTGCTTTTTTTGTTGTAGACTTAAAACTCAAACCAAGATTTATGATCAAGACGAATGAAATTTTGCGGTTTTATTGCGGACATACATAATTTTGGAAATGTTAGAATATTATATAAAAGGAGGAGTGGCCTTGTGAGTTCTGTTTTACCATCATCGGAGGTTGGCGTTAAGATTAATGAATGGTACAAAATGATACGTCAGTTCAGTGTTCCGGATGCGGAGATTTTGAAAGCGGAAGTGGAACAAGAAATAAATGAGATGGAAGAAGACGAGTATCTACTGATTTACTACACCCTCATGAAATTCCGCCATCAGCTTATGCTGGATTATTTAGAACCGGTGACTACCCGCGTGAGACCGACAATTGACGAGCTGCTGGAAAAAATCGAAGCATCAAATAAAGGAATTTCCGGCCTGCTGTGCTATTATTCTTTATTTTTCCGCGGCATGTATGAATTTGATCAAAAGCAGTATGTAAAGGCGATCGGCTTTTATAGAGAGGCTGAAAAACAACTCATTCATGTGCATGATGAAATTGAGAGAGCGGAGTTTCATTTTAAACTGGCTGAAGCATATTACGGTATGAAACAAAGCCACGTCTCTATGCATCACGTAAAGCAAGCGCTCGATATTTACGATCAGTATGAGTTGTATAAGGTCCGGAAAATTCAATGTCTATTTGTCGTATCAGGGAACTATGTAGACTTTAAACGTTATGAAAAAAGCTTGCCGCATTTAGAAAAAGCTTTAGAGTTGTCGAAACAAGTAAACAATAATGAAAGGCTGCTCAGTTCTGCTTATTACAACATAGGAAAGAATTACGGAGACTTAGAAGAATACAATAAAGCTGAAATCTACTTAAAAAAAGCAGCGGAGATATCTGAAAAGTATAAATTGGGTAACCTTCCGCATTCCTTGTTTACATACGCAAAACTTCTATTTAAACAAGGGAAAACAAGCGAGGCGATTCAAATCAGCAAAAAGGGACTTTCATCAGCGATATTTCAAGGAGATAAGCTGTTTGAATCTCTGCAAAAATATTTGGAGGCTTTATATATTAATGCAATAGACCAAATAGGAATCAAAAAAACAATTGATTACCTTGAGAAACATAAAAACTATTCGTATGTAGAAGATATTGCTCTTGATACGGCTGCTGTTTATGCAGAGTCAAAGCAATATGACAAATCTTATTTTTATCATCAAAAAATGATTCAAACGCAAAAACAAATTCAGAGGGGAGAATGCCTGTATGAATTTTAGAAAAGGCGTATTTATCATTGTGTCGGCTGTCGTTTTAATGTCAGGGATCGGTCTAGCAACATCGGCTGTTTCATTTGATGTATCTTATCAAGTTTCGTCTGATCGTAATCAAACCTAAGAAGGAGAGTGCCTGTATGAAAAAAAGCATCTTCATTATTTTGGGTCTGTCGTTATCTTTGATATGCGGATTGGGTGTAAACACAGTGGAAAAACAAACACATGCTACCTTTCAAACTGCTTCTGATCGTCTTCAAACTTGAACAGCTTACGTCTTTTCTTCGGGAAAGGCTTTTTTAGTTTAGATTAGAGTCTGCTGAAAATCATAACTAACGGCTGATGACATCACTGAAAGCAGATGTTGATGGCAGCATTTTGAGGATTTAGCTGAATGAATTCCCCTTAAATAGGATGCGGGAGAACACCCCGCATCCCTGTCTCTAACGATTTCTTAACCGATCAGCCGCTGCATTCTCAGCGCGAGCCGCAGGCGCATCGTCGTCTCCGGATCTTTTAAGCTTTTGCCGAGCAGTTCCTCGCATTTTTCTAAACGATAGATCACCGTATTTCGATGGACGTACAGGCGCTTAGCCGTTTCTGAAATCTGGCAGTGGGTCTCCAGATAAACAGACAGCGTATGAAGCAGGCTCTGGTCCTCCTTTTGCCGGTCGGCCAGGCTTTGGAGGGTGGCTTGGTAAAATTTCTTCACATCTTCCGCCGGAAGCAGGCGGAGCAGCTCCGGCACGTCTTTGGCATGATAGATTTGAATAAACTCCGCGCTTCTGGACAAATGCCCGGATGAAATGGCGTCTGAAGCTTCAGTAAAAGCGTCAGGGACGTCGATCAGCTTTTGGCATATGTTTGAGATGCCGAAGGAGACAGTCCGTTTAAATTGCGTCCGGACCTGCTTTTGAAACTGCTCCAAAAAGCTGATGACAGACGCGTGCATTTCATTCCAGCTGTCTGTCGCTTCAATTAAAAGAATACCGACATTTCCTTTAATAAAGAGATGAGGGGGAAACGGGAAGGATGACAGCTCCCCTTCAAGCAGATCAAATACATGATCGGAAACGAGCTGATTTTCGGTAAAGCTGATCGTTTTCTCATTTCGGTCAAGCTTTCCGCAAATGCACATGTATTTCTGATCCCAGCGGAGCCGGAATTCTTTGGCGCGGCTTTTGATTTCTTCATGGCCGGTAAACGAGCGGTCGATGAAATTGCTGAAAAATTCATTGCGCGCCCGTCTGCTGAATTGTTTGACGGCATTTTCTTTCAGCAGTTCAAAGGAAATGACGTTAGCCGCCTGTTCAATAGTCAAAATCATGCCTTTATCAGCGGTCTGCACCAGCTCCGGTATCACCAGATAACCGCAGTTTTTTTCAACATTCAGAATCGGCAGGACAGAATACGCCTTTCTGTCGGACAGCATGGAAAAGCAGGTGAAATAAGGCCCGGAAAGGGAATAACAGATGTTTTTCAATAAAGACGTGTCAATGGGTATGCGGTGGGACGATGATAAGAGTTTTGTATGCTGATCCAAAAGCAGCACGGGAAGCCGGAGAATGTCTGAGAGCTTCTTAAGCAGGGATTGCAGCCCTTTGCCGCTCATGATGTGGTTTGTGAATTTTTTATGGGCGTAAATGGCCTGCTGGAGCTCATTTGAACGCATATCAAGAATATGGCTCAGTGTGGCGTTGACGATATCTCCCAGCCTGATGTCTTCCGGCAGCTCAATAATCGGAAATTCATACCGGTCGGCAAGCTCCGCGGCATCTTTCGGAATGACATTAAGATAACGCTTCGTTTTGATCCCCAGTCCCGCGCAGCCCCGTTTTGCCATGAGGCGGATCAAATCTTTCAACAGCTGCGGGCGGTCCTTCAAGTGGTAAGCCGTGGTGACGAGCAATTCGTTTTTATGTAAAAAATCAGCGATGTCCGGCGCATCCATCATGTTGACGTGCTGCACCTCCCTCCAGCCGCCGGATTTGCCTGCGATTAATGCAGCCCGCTCATAAGCGGGAATCTTCATCACGTCATAAATGTTCATCAGTCAGTCTCCTTTCAGGTTCTAAAGACAACCATTGGTTAATATGAATAAAAATCATCAAAAATTATAGCGGTTTTGCTGATGTATTACGATCATAGTAGCAGTAAACTGGCAATCATAGCCGCATGTTGTGATAAAAACTGACAGAAAATCGTCATCCTTACAGGGAGGAAGATAAAATGGCCTATGACGTAATTGTAAAGGGTGCGAAAGCTGTGCGAAAAGGCGGAACAGAGCGGGCTGATATCGCCGTCAAGGACGGGAAAATCGCCTTGATCGGACCCGGCATTGACGAAAACGCGGAACAAGTGGTGCAGGCGGACGGCATGTATGTGTTTCCGGGCGCGGTCGATTGTCACGTCCATTTCAATGAACCCGGCCGAGAAGAATGGGAAGGCATTGAAACCGGCTCAAACATGCTGGCTGCCGGCGGCTGTACGGCTTATTTTGATATGCCGCTTAACTGCATCCCTTCGACGGTAACTGCTGAAAACCTGCTGGCAAAGGCGGAAATCGCCGAACGGAAGTCAGCGGTTGATTTTGCGCTTTGGGGCGGTTTGATGCCCGGATATACCGAACATATCCGGCCGATGGCAGAAGCGGGGGCAATCGGGTTTAAAGCGTTTCTGTCTAAATCGGGAACGGATGAATTTCAATCAGCCGATGAACGGACTCTTTTAAAGGGAATGAAGGAAATCGCGGCGTGCGGCAAGATTTTGGCCCTGCACGCAGAAAGCGACGCCCTCACCCGATTCCTTGAAGCCGAGTACGCGCTCCAAGGGAAAATTGATGCCCGCGCTTACGCTTCCTCACGTCCGGAAGAAGCCGAATGCGAGGCTGTGCAGCGGGCGATTGAATATGCAAGAGCGACGGGATGCGCGCTTCATTTTGTACATATCAGCACGAAACGGGCCGTGCTCTCCATTCAGCAGGCGAAAAAAGACGGATTGGATGTCACCGTTGAAACGTGTCCGCACTACTTATTATTCAGCTTTGAAGACTTCCTCAAAAAAGGGGCGGCCGCCAAATGCGCTCCGCCGCTCCGCTCAGAGGCTGATAAAGAGGAATTGATCGGAGTTTTGGCTGAGGGCCTGATTGATATGGTGTCTTCGGATCATTCTCCCTGTCATCCGTCTTTGAAACGCGAGGATAATATGTTTCTGTCGTGGGGCGGGATCAGCGGAGGCCAATTTACGCTTCTCGGCATGATTCAATTAGCGATCGATCATGGGATTCCGTTTGAACATGTGGCCCGATGGACGGCCGAAGCACCTGCCAAGCGCTTCGGTTTAACGAATAAAGGACGGCTTGAAGAGGGATTTGACGCTGATTTTGCCATCGTCCGGCCGGAACCTTTTACCGTCACAAAAGAAACGATGTTTTCCAAACATAAGCAAAGCCTGTATGAAGGCCGCACCTTTCCATACCGAATTGCTGCGACCTACAGCAAGGGACGCTGTGTGTATCAGGATGGAGGCCGTAAGCAGAGCGGGGCTTTCGGAACATTCCTGAAGCCTTCTCAAATAAAAGAGCCGATTCTCTGATGAGAATCGGTTTTTTTTGTCGTTTGGAAAGCGGGTCTCGTGGTATCTTTTTATAAAAAGGAGTAAAACACATTGTATGATCAAATCTTGAACATATTAACGGCATCCTGGTCGCGCAAGACTAGTACAAAATGGACGGAAGATTGCCCGGCCAAAGGCCAGTGCGGCGTGACGGCTTTAGTCATCCAAGATGTTTACGGCGGTGACATTCTCAAAACAAAAACCGGCACAAGCTGGCATTTTTATAACCGAATAGACGGGGAGATATATGATTTCACGAGCGGTCAGTTTTCAGAGCCGATCGTCTATCAGCACATTCTTTCTTCCAGAGATGAGGCATTTTCGGACACCAATGAACATCAGTATCGGTTCCTGAAAAGTGCATTCAGAAAAAACATGGAAACAGAAAGAGAAAAACACCTGTGATAAACTAGAGTGAGAGGTGAAGGATTGTGATTTATATCGGACTGACGGGGTGGGGGGATCATGACAGCATCTATCCGCCTAAAACAGCGGGCCCGCAAAAACTGCAGGCGTATTCCTCCCATTTTCCCATCGTTGAGCTGGACGCGAGCTTTTACGCGATACAGCCCGCCCGCAATAATGAAAGATGGGTCAAAGAGACGCCGGAATCTTTTCAATTTGTCATTAAGGCATATCAAGGAATGACGGGCCATCAGCGCGGCGATATTCCCTTTGAATCGAAGGAAGAAATGTTTGAGGCGTTTAAGCTGTCATTATCGCCGTATATAGAGCATGGAAAGCTTGCCATGGTGCTGTTCCAATTCCCGCCGTGGTTTGACTGCAAGAAAGAAAACGTCGCATATTTAAGATGGTGCAGGCAGCAGATGGGCGATATTCCGTGCGCGCTTGAATTCCGCAACCGGTCTTGGTTTTCCCCGCCATTTTATGAACAGACGCTTTCCTTTATGAAGGAGGAAGGCTGGATTCACAGCATATGTGACGAGCCGCAAATCGGCGAGGGCAGCATTCCGACCGTCCTGAAAGCAACGGATGAAGAAAAAACGCTTGTCCGTTTTCACGGACGGAACAAACAGGGCTGGATCAAACCAGACGGCGGACAAAACTGGCGTGAGGTCAGATATTTATACCGCTATAACAAACAGGAGCTCAAAGATTGGAAAAACAATCTTCAGGAGCTGAAAAAACAGTCGCGCAATCTGTATGTGCTCTTCAATAATAACTCAGGCGGAGACGCCGCCGATAACGGGCTTGAGATGCTTGAAATGTTAAATATCTCATATACCGGACTTGCTCCGAAGCAGCTCGACCTATTCAGCTAGAAAAGAGGTTTCAAGACACATGTCTTATCTTATTTTGATTATATTGGGATTTATCGCGGGAACGGTCGGCAGCCTGATCGGGCTTGGGGGAGGAATTATCATCGTGCCGGCAATGCTCTATTTAAGCACGATGACTCCGTTTTTCCATGACGTAACACCGCAGACTGCCATCGGCACGTCCCTTTTGGTGATTATTTTTACGGGCCTGTCATCAACTCTGGCCTATATGAAATATAAAACCGTTGACTACAAAAGCGGACTGATCTTTTTTATCGGTTCCGGCCCGGGAAGCATCATCGGCGCGTATTTGTCTAAACTTTTTAATGCGCATACGTTTTCCGTCTGGTTCGGACTTTTTATGATTTTGATTTCCATTACATTAATGCTGAAGGCGAAAGCAAAACCGGTCAATAAAGCGCATAAAGGCATGATCCGGACATATGAGGATGAATCGGGTGAGCTTTATACATATTCGTACCGTATTTTTACCGGTATCGTGATTGCCTTTTTCGTCGGTTTATTGGGCGGTCTTTTCGGCATTGGCGGCGGCTCTCTTATGGTTCCGGCCATGATGCTGTTATTTTTGTTCCCGCCGAAAGTGGCTGTGGCGACGTCAATGCTCATTATTTTCTTATCCTCCGTGACGGGTTCCGTGTCACATATCGCAGAGGGCCATGTCAATTGGCTGTATGCGCTGTGCCTCGTTCCGGGCGCGTGGTTCGGCGGCAAAATGGGCGCGTGGGTTAATAAGCGGGTGCAGACGAAAACGATCGTGCTTTTCATGCGGGTCGTCTTGATTTTGATCGGCTGTGAATTGATTTATCAAGGGATATTCAGCTAAAAGGTAGGAGAGATGGTATGTTAGAGAAGCTCCGTTTATATCATACGAATGATTTGCACAGCCATTTCGAAAATTGGCCGAAAATCGTACATTATATTGAGCAGAAGAGAAATGAACATGAAAAAGACGGGGAGGAAACACTCGTATTCGACATCGGCGATCATATGGACCGATTCCAAATGATAACGGAAGCGACCTTCGGCAAAGCGAATGTCGACTTGTTAAATCGGCTTGAGATCGATGCGGCTGCCGTCGGGAATAATGAAGGAATTACGCTGCCTCACGATGAGCTGGCGGATTTATATACCCATGCCGCGTTTCCCGTCATTGTGTCCAACCTGTTTGACGCGGATGGACAGCGGCCGGAATGGGCCGAGCCCTACGTGATCAAAACACTGAAAAACGGGATGACCGCCGGCATACTCGGCGTCACGGTGCCGTATTATCCCGTCTATCAAAAACTCGGCTGGACGGTGACGGATGCGGAAAAAAGCATTCAAGAATCACTTGACGATATCAAGGGCAAAGCGGACATCATCATTCTGCTTTCTCATTTAGGCCTGATCGATGACCGGGCCGCAGCGGAAAAATTTCCGGACATCGATGTCATTCTTGAATCACATACGCACCACCTTCTTGAGGACGGACAGGACATAAACGGCGTATTGCTTGCATGTGCGGAGAAATACGGGAACTATGTCGGCTGTGTCGAGCTGACGATAGAAAGTGAATCACGAACCATTGTCAGCAAACAGGCGTCTGTACAGAAAATGGCTGATTGGCAAGGGGAATCTGAAGATACGGCGGCTTTTCTGAAAGAGAAGGAACGGGAAGCGGAAAACCTGCTCTCCGAACAAGTCGCCAACCTGAATGAAGAAGCCGGCGTGAAGTGGTTTGAGGAATCGCCGCTCCCGCTTCTATTAGCCGAAGCGCTGAAAAGCTGGTGCGGCTGTGAAGTCAGCATGGTGAATTCAGGCGTCATTTTGGGGCCTTTACAGAAGGGGCCTGTCACAAAACTTGACCTGCACCGCATCTGCCCTCATCCGATCAATCCGGTCGCCGTGCGTCTTTCAGGCAGGGAACTCCAGGAAACAATCAGCCAGGCCGCCTCGGAACAAATGGAGCAGCTGCGGATTAAAGGCCTCGGCTTCCGCGGGGAAGTGATGGGCAGGATGGTATATGCCGGAGCAGAGGCAGAGGCCGGCATTCTTGAAGACGGTGTGACGCATCTCCTCAATGTGAAAGTGAACGGAGAAGAGATTGATCCGGAGCGGATATACTCGGTTGCCGTTCTCGACATGTTTACACTCGGAAAGCTGTTCCCTTACATCCGCGATTCAAAAGAAAAGCAATACTTTATGCCGGAGTTTTTAAGGGATCTGCTCGCCTGGAAGCTCGCGCGGCAGCCGTAATGTCAGATATCCGCCGGCCGTTCCATTACATCCGAGTGAAGGTAAGCGGGACTTTTTAAGAGTGAAAATAAAATACTATGTCCCCTCTTACAAGCATACATTGTGATATGTAAGGGGGGATTTTTCTTGCCTAGATACCGGAGCGCTCTTCGCAAGAGAGGGCCTTTGCCTTTTCGATATGTGCTTCTTCTGTCGTTTGCTTTTTTTATCATATCGACGGTCATCAGCCTTTGGATGATCAACTCCTCAATCAAACCGGTGCTGATGAACATAGGAGAAATGGAAACCAAACGGGTGGCGACAGAGGTCATTACGGAATCCATTGAAGAATACATGTCTCACAGCGACAATGTGAAAGATATGGTCGATATGAAAACGGATGAAAACGGAAAAGTCACAACGATGGATTTTAATACACAAATGGTCAACAGCATGAAGGCGAAAGTGACAAAGCAGCTTCAGGCTCATCTGAAGGAAGCGGAGTCGAACAATAAGCAGCATGAAACGGAAAAAGGCGCGAAAACGGCCGATGAAATTATGATCGATATTCCCTTAGGGCAGGTCACGGGAAACAGCATTCTCGGAAATCTGGGGCCGAAAATCCCCGTGCGCTTTAACCTGATCGGTGATGCGTTAACTGATGTGAAAACAAAAATAAAGCCGTACGGCATTAACAATGCCCTGATCGATATCAGTATTTTTGTGGAAATAAAAGTGAAGGTCATTATTCCGTTTGCCAGTAAGACATCAGTCGTGACAAATAATATTCCGGTCTCCATTAAAGCGATTCAAGGAGAGGTGCCGCAGTTTTATAACGGAAGCGGCGGGTCAGGTGTGACGCCTTCCGTCCAGCTGCCGAGTGAAAAACAGAAGAAAGATAAATAAAAACACACAGCCGCAATCTTTCCTGGCGGCTGTGTGTTTACTTTTTCCTGCGGATTTCTTTTCGTTCCCATGCCCTTAAATGGGGATACGGATCAAAAGACCATTCCGATCTGCCGTTATCTTTATACATCCCGTAGTGAAGATGCGGCGGGAATTTTCCCGCGGTGCCCGGCGGTCCGTACCCGGAACTGCCGACAGAGCCGATCACCTCTCCGGGTTTGACGATCTGGCCTTTATGCACACCTTTTGCAAAGCCGTTCAGGTGAGCGAAGTAGTGATACGTGTTATTGATATCCCTGATGCCGATTCTCCAGCCGCCGAAACGGTTCCAGCCCTTCATTTCAACAATACCGTAGCAGGTCGATCTGACGGGGAGCCCGTAATGAGCGAACAGATCCGTTCCTTCGTGAATCCGGCGCCCGCCGAAACCCCGTGCGGCGCCCCATGTGCTGCGGTAGCTGTAATCCGTCTTCACGGGAAGCGGAAAAGCGTGCTCTCCGAGATCAAGGCGGCCGAACGTTTTAAACAGTGTCATGAATTCGGTGATAATGCCGACCGTCTGATCACGGCGGTAATAATTCCAGAGACCGATGCGGATATGGTCAAGATCGGTTCCGAATCCCGCTAAATACTGAGCAAATGTATAAAGGATATCCTCATCATTGCTTACCTCGGCTTTTCCGTCGCCGTCGCCGTCCAGGCCGATCCCGTCAAATACTTTAATGCTGAGAGGCGCATCGTCCTTAGGATTTGGATTTTCAGGGCCGCTCCACAAATGATCCGGAATATAAATGCTGATGATTCCCGCTTTTTCCGGCAGATCCTTTCGGTTCGAGCGGACATTTTCTTCATATTGATCAACTGCCGCAAGCACATACCAAGGAATCTGCGTGACTGCTTCGGCTTTGCGGTACAACTGCATCCGTTCGCCGTAAACAAGAGCCGATTGTTCTTTCCCGCTTGCAGCCGGACAGAAAACTGAAAAAAGGAGAAGAGCAGATAACAGAACTTTCACAACATGATCTCCTTTCAGGATTGAATACAAATAGTTTGCGGCAACAATCCGAGAAAATGTAAGTAATTCTCTTCCCTTGTCGAGAAATTTTTCCTATGTTAAAGTGACTATTGAATAGAAATCCGCAAGTTTTATGTCCATCGTGAAATAGAAATTTTTCGCACACGAACATGAATAAAGGGATAATGGAGATGATGGGGAAATGGCAAAGAAAGACGAGCATCTGAGAAAGCCGGAATGGCTCAAAATAAAGCTGAACACGAATGAAAACTATACGGGTCTGAAAAAATTAATGCGTGAAAATAATCTGCATACCGTATGTGAAGAAGCAAAATGCCCGAACATCCATGAATGCTGGGCTGTCAGACGTACGGCGACGTTCATGATTCTCGGTTCCGTCTGTACGAGAGCATGCCGCTTCTGCGCTGTAAAAACGGGTCTGCCGACCGAGCTGGATCTGCAGGAACCGGAACGCGTAGCTGATTCCGTCGCGCTGATGAATTTAAAACACGCCGTCATCACGGCCGTAGCGCGTGATGATCAGAAAGACGGCGGAGCAGGCGTCTTTGCGGAAACGGTCCGGGCGATCCGCAGAAAAAGCCCGTTCACGACAATTGAAGTGCTGCCATCCGATATGGGCGGAAATTACGACAACCTGAAAACATTAATGGATACCCGTCCTGATATTCTGAACCACAACATTGAAACCGTCCGCCGCCTGACACCGAGAGTCCGGGCCCGCGCAACATATGACCGTTCTTTGGAATTCTTGCGCCGTGCGAAAGAAATGCAGCCTGACATCCCGACGAAATCAAGCATTATGATCGGTCTCGGCGAAACGAAGGAAGAAATTATTGAAGTGATGGACGACCTGCTTGCGAACAATGTCGACATCATGGCGATCGGCCAATACCTGCAGCCGTCGAAAAAACATTTAAAAGTCCAAAAATATTATCATCCGGACGAATTTGCCGAACTGAAAGAAATCGCGATGCAAAAAGGCTTCAGCCACTGTGAAGCAGGCCCGCTTGTCCGTTCTTCCTACCATGCGGATGAACAAGTGAACGAAGCGTCTAAAAAACGCCAGGCCCAAGCATAAGATAAGCCGAAAAAACCCAAAACGCCGCAGGTTTTGGGTTTTTTGTGATGGAGCCGTTTTTGCAGGGAAAAAGTCATTCTTGAATAAGGATCGTCTGAACCGCTAAACTGGATATAAAGAGGAAAAATTCTCCGTCCGTCCGAACCGTCTCATTTTGCAATTGATGGACAGAAGTCAATGAATTATGATAGTAAAGAGTGATAAAAGAGGTGAAGACATGATTCTTATTCAAAATGCCGAGTTTGAACTCGTACACGATTTTAAAAACGGCTTTAATGAAGAAGCGTTCAAAGCCCGCTATTCGGACATATTAAATAAATATGATTACATTGTGGGAGACTGGGGATACAGTCAGCTGCGGCTCAAAGGCTTCTTTGATGACCAGAATCAAAAAGCAACCTTTGAAACGAAAATCAGCACATTGGACGAATACATTTACGAATACTGCAATTTCGGCTGCGCGTATTTTGTTTTAAAACGAATCAGAAAATAATTGATGCAGAAGGGGATGCTGTCACGTGTATTTTGTTGACAGAAATAATATCGAACAAACACTCCGTTTTTTTGAGACCCAGCTGGCGCTGTTTGACAGCACGCCTGCATGGGAGAGCGAGATCGAAAAAAGGGCGCTTGAGCGGATCAGCCATCTTATGATCGAATGCATTCTCGATGTCGGAAATGATATGATTGACGGCTTTATCATGCGCGATCCGGGCAGTTATGACGACATCATGGATATTCTGACGGATGAAAAGGTGGTAGCTGAGGATGAAGGAAATAAGCTGAAGCAACTGATCTCTTCCAGAAAGCAGCTTGTCCAGGAATATCAGCACGCCGATTATCAAGAGCTGTTTACGCTGATCACGTCAAACAGAGATGTGCTGAAAGCCTTTCCGGCCCGTGTAAGAACCTACCTGGAAACAGAATTAGGGCCTGTTTCCGCATTTAAATAACAACGAGTGAGAAAATCCACAGGAGTGTTGAGTATGAAGGATTATAAAGGATATTTGATAGATTTGGACGGCACAATGTACAACGGGACGGAAAAAATCGAAGAAGCGTGTGAATTCGTGAGAACGCTTAAAGCGCGCGGCATTCCGTATTTATTCGTGACGAACAATTCTTCCCGGACGCCGAAGCAGGTGGCGGACAAGCTGATGAGCTTTGACATTCCGGCATCTGAAGAGCAGGTCTTCACGACGAGCATGGCGACTGCGCAGCATATCGCCCAGGAGAAAAAAGACGCGTCGGTGTATGTGATCGGCGAAGAAGGCATCCGTCAGGCCATTGAAGAAAACGGGCTGAGCTTCGGAGAAGAAAACGCGGACTTTGTCGTTGTGGGAATCGACCGCGGCATTACATATGAAAAGTTGGCAACGGGATGCCTTGCGATCAGAAACGGCGCCCGGTTCATTTCAACAAACGGCGACGTTGCCATTCCGACTGAAAGAGGGCTTTTACCAGGGAACGGTTCGCTCACATCCGTTTTGACGGTGTCAACGGGCGTTGAGCCTGTCTTTATCGGCAAGCCTGAATCCATTATTATGGAACAGGCGATGCGTGTGCTCGGAACGGATATTTCCGAAACACTCATGGTCGGCGATAACTATGCAACGGATATTATGGCCGGCATCAATGCGGGCATGGATACGCTGCTGGTTCATACCGGAGTGACAAAGCGTGAGCATATGGCAGATTACGGCCAAAAGCCGACATATGCGATTGACTCTTTAACCGAATGGATTGAACATCTATAAAAAAAGGGACGGCCATGACGGCCGTCCTTATTCTGTATTTCTGGCGCTGTGAGCAAGCCGGCTTGAAGCCGCTGCTGCGATTGCGCCGACGATATCATCAAGAAACGTATGGCATTCGCCCGTAGATTTATCATTTAACCGCCCGAGAATGCCGGGTTTTTCTTTGTCAATGTAGCCGTAATTCGTAAAGCCGATTGAGCCGTATATATTCACGATAGAGAAGGCGAGCACCTCGTCAACCCCATACAGGCTTTCATCAATGGCCAGAATAGTCTGAAGCGGTTCAGACAGCTTTTTTTGTTCGGCGAGCACATCTAATTCTATTCCCGTTAAAATGGCGTTTTGCACCTCGCGTTTTGCGATGACACGGTCCACATTGAGCCTGCATACCTCCATCGTCAAATCAGGATGATATTTTTTTTGAAGGAAATACACCAGCTCGGCAATATCGTCCGTCTCAACCCCCCGTTCTTTTAAACGCGCCCTGGCGACAGCTTCCACCTGATTCAGTTGTTCCTTTTCTGACATTTGCTTCACCCAATCTTTTTTTACTAGTTTATACAACACTCTTCCGATGTGTACGATGTTTCTCCACTTGATTCAAAGGATTACAATATGTATTCATAATTCCGCCGGCGTATGACTACGATGTGAATAGCTCTAATTTTTCAGGCAGGTGATTATGATGAAAAGCATCATTAAAGAAAAATACGGCATCCACGTCAGACAGCTCTCCGTTTATCAGAAATACCAATGCTTCCAGACGCCTAATTCCTTCTTTCTTATAATTCCCGTTTCCGGGTTTTCGCAATCAGAGCTGACGGAGCTTTACTACATGAGTCAGTATTTACAAGAACAAAGTGACCCATACGTTTCAGTGTTTATCTTTACGAAGGAAGGAGAACTGACCTTTGAGGACGAAGGCAAAACGTATGCGCTCTTAAAAGCGCCGATTCCCGTCTCAAACCGGTCGTTTTCTGTCGGAGGGGAGCTTGCCGAATTTCACAGAAAAGGGCGGGGTTTTCCGTACGAAGTGAAAGAAGCGGGCAGGATCGGCCAATGGAAGGACTTATGGGGAAAACGGGTGGATCAGCTGGAATCATTCTGGATGCAGAAAATTCATATGTCTCCGCTTGAACCGTTCGAAAAGAAAATGATCGAAGCATTTCCTTATTATTCAGGCTTAGCGGAAAACGCTATTCAATATTTAGTGGATACGGAGCTGGATGACAATCCCGGCGCAGAAGACTCGGGGACAATCTGCCATCAGCGGATGGAACGGGATACCTGGTCGGAGGAATCATTGATCCGCATTCCGGGCGATTGGGTATTCGACCATGCCGCCCGTGATATTGCGGAATATATGCGCAGCACATATTTGTATCATCGTGACGACCTGCTCAAAGATGGGTTTTTGTTTCTGCAGGAATATGAGCAAGTTACGCCGTTATCCTCCTTTTCCAAGCGCCTGTTTTACAGCCGCCTGCTGTTTCCGCTCCATTTCTTCGAGACGGTGGAGAGCTATTACATTTCTCATGATTCTGAAAAACAGTTTTACGAAGAGCAGCTTGACTACATTCTTGCCGACTGCACCCGCTATGAACAGTTTTTACAGACATGTCACAACATGATGAATGTCAGGTCGACGCAGGTTTTTGTCCCGCCTGTGGCGTGGCTCGGAAAAGGAATCAGTTCGTAAGAAAATATGACGTAAAAATATTTAGAAAATAGGGAATCTTGTCATATCAGTGTGTTAAGCGTTTTCATAGCCGTAGAAACAATATTCAGCCGCTTGTCAAAACAAATGCGGGCTTATATAATATTTGTAACTTAAATGTCTGTGAAGGGTTAACAATTGTCCTTTTCTAGTGGACAAAAGGAAGAAAGGTGGAGTTTCTCTTTGGAAGCGATTCGTATTGGACTGTTAGGACTGGGAACCGTGGGAAGCGGAGTCGTCAAAATTATACAAGATCATCAGGATAAGCTTATGCACCAGGTCGGCTGTCCGGTGACGATCAAAAAAGTGCTAGTTAAAGATATTGATAAAAAACGAGACGCAGACCTGCCGAAAGAAGTGCTGACGACAGAAGTCTATGATGTGATCGATGACCCTGAGGTCGACGTGATTATTGAAGTCATCGGCGGTGTCGAACAGACGAAGCAATATCTTCTTGATGCCTTGAAAGCGAAAAAACATGTTGTGACCGCAAATAAAGATCTGATCGCCGTATACGGGTCAGAGCTTTTAGCCGCCGCAAAGGAAAATGGCTGTGACTTGTATTATGAAGCGAGTGTCGCCGGCGGAATCCCGATTTTACGCACGCTCGAAGAAGGCCTTTCCTCTGACCGGATCACAAAAATGATGGGAATCGTCAACGGAACGACGAACTTCATCTTAACGAAAATGATTAAAGAAAAAAGCCCGTATGAAGAAGTGCTGAAGGAAGCGCAGGATCTCGGATTCGCGGAAGCGGACCCGACCGCCGATGTAGAAGGGCTCGATGCCGCACGCAAGATGGCGATTTTAGCCCGTCTCGGCTTCTCTATGAATGTCGATCTGGACGATGTCAAAGTAAAAGGAATTTCCCGGATTACGGATGAAGACATCAGCTTCAGCAAACGGCTCGGCTATACGATGAAGCTGATCGGCATCGCCCAGCGTGATGACAATAAAATCGAAGTCAGCGTTCAGCCGACACTGCTGCCGGATCATCATCCGCTCTCTGCGGTGCATAACGAGTTTAATGCCGTTTACGTGTACGGAGAAGCCGTCGGCGAAACGATGTTTTACGGCCCCGGAGCCGGAAGCATGCCGACTGCGACATCGGTCGTTTCCGATCTGGTCGCGGTCATGAAAAACATGCGTCTCGGCGTAAACGGAAACAGCTTTGTCGCCCCGCAGTTTGAAAGAAATCTGAAGCAGCCGTCTGATATCTACGCCCAGCAGTTTTTAAGAATTCACGTCAAAGACCAGGTCGGCTCTTTTTCAAAAATCACATCGGCCTTCTCAGAGCGCGGCGTCAGCTTTGAAAAAATTCTGCAGCTGCCGATCAAAGGCCATGACGACCTCGCGGAAATCGTCATCGTCACGCATCATACATCGGAAGAAGATTTCAGTGACATTCTGCAAAACTTAAATGACCTCGAAGTCGTACAAGAAGTAAAAAGCACATATCGCGTAGAAGGGAACGGTTGGAGCTAATGTGGAAAGGACTCATCCATCAATATAAAGAATTTCTGCCGGTGACGGATCAGACGCCGGCCCTGACATTGCATGAAGGCAACACGCCGCTGATTCACCTGCCGAAACTTTCCGAAAAGCTCGGAATTGAACTGCATGTGAAAACAGAGGGCGTTAATCCGACGGGATCCTTTAAAGACCGCGGCATGGTCATGGCGGTCGCCAAAGCGAAAGAAGAAGGCAATGATACCATCATGTGCGCCTCTACAGGGAACACATCCGCGGCAGCTGCGGCATACGCGGCGAGAGCCGGCATGAAATGCATCGTCATCATCCCGGACGGAAAAATCGCCTTCGGAAAACTTGCGCAGGCCGTCATGTACGGTGCGGAAATCATCGCGATTGACGGAAACTTTGACGACGCGCTGGCCATCGTCCGGTCGATTTGCGAAAAATCACCGATTGCATTAGTGAATTCAGTAAACCCTTACCGGATTGAAGGGCAAAAAACAGCGGCCTTTGAAGTATGCGAACAGCTCGGCGGAGCGCCGGACATTCTGGCGATCCCGGTAGGAAACGCCGGGAATATCACGGCCTACTGGAAAGGGTTCAAAGAATACCATGAGAAAAACGGCACCGGACTTCCGAAGATGCGCGGTTTTGAGGCGGAAGGTTCTGCGGCTATCGTCCGCGGCGAAGTCATTAAAAATCCAGAGACCGTTGCGACGGCAATCCGAATCGGGAATCCTGCCAGCTGGGACAAAGCGGTGCTCGCTGCGGAAGAATCAGCCGGAAAAATTGATGAAGTCACAGATGAAGACATTCTTCACGCTTATCAGCTGATTGCCCGTGAAGAAGGCGTGTTTGCCGAACCGGGCTCCTGTGCATCCATCGCCGGCGTTTTGAAACAGGTAAAATCCGGTGAAATTCCAAAAGGCAGCAAGGTTGTCGCAGTTTTGACCGGAAACGGCCTGAAAGATCCGAACACGGCTGTAGACGTATCTGACATAAAACCGATTACGCTGCCGACAGATGAGGACAGTATTCTGGAATACTTAAATGGAGCGGCGCGTGTATGAATGAGGCGGAGATGCTGTTTTCCATTACGGTTCCGGGAAGCACCGCCAACTTAGGGCCTGGGTTTGATTCCGTCGGGATGGCGCTCAACAGATATTTGAAGCTTTCGGTTTTCCGAAACGATGAATGGCAGTTCTCGGCGGAAACCGAAACTGTTGCGGGCATCCCTCAAGGAACGGACAACCTCATCTACCAAGTCGCCAAACGGACGGCTGACCGCTATCAGAAAGAGCTGCCGCCCGCCCATGTCAAAGTGTGGAGTGACATCCCCCTTGCACGGGGTCTCGGAAGCAGCGCGGCCGCTATCGTCGCCGCCATTGAGCTTGCGGATGAGTTATGCGGCCTGCAGCTGTCGGAAAGCGACAAGCTGCACTTAGCCAGTCTTGAAGAGGGACACCCTGATAATGCCGCTGCTTCTCTTGCAGGAGGGCTTGTGATCGGCCTTCACGAAGAAGATGAAACACATATCGTGCGTGTTGCCGAAGCGGATATCGACGTTGTGGCAGTGATTCCGTTTTACGAAGTTCTGACCAGGGACGCAAGAGACGTGCTCCCGAAAGAGCTGCCGTACCGACGCGCCGTTAAAGCAAGCGCCGTCAGCAACCTTCTCGTTGCTGCGATCATGTCAAATGACTGGGCGCTCGCCGGGAAAATGATGAGAAAAGACATCCTCCATCAGCCGTACCGCGCCATGCTTGTTCCTGAGCTTTCAAAGGTGGAACATGCGGCCGAAATGAAAGGCGCCTACGGGACGGCGCTGAGCGGAGCGGGACCGACGATTCTTGTCCTGATTGAAAAAGGAAAGGGAGAAGAGCTGAGAAAGCAGCTTTCTGAGCATTTCCCCCACTGTGAGATTGCGGCGCTTACCGTCCCGTCAGAAGGAAGCGTAATTGAACGGAATCCTTTAGAGCAGGTGAAAAGTGTATAATGATAAAAAAGCGTTCTTCCCATCAGAGAAGGACGCTTTCTTTTTCTGGAGAAGGATTTTTATTTAGGGAAGCGAAATAAAAAAGAAAAGGAGGAGAAACGATTTGAAAAAACTCATAACCGAGGAGGACATTGCGACTCTCGTATCCGTGACAGACCCGCAATATGCCCCTGACGGCAGAAGAGCCGCTTACGTCCGGACAACAGTCAATCATAAGCGTGATTCCTATTCCTCAGCCATTATGGTATATGACACAGAATCCGGCATCTCAAACCCATGGACTTTCGGGGACAACAGAAATACAAGTCCGCGGTGGTCACCTGACGGACAGCGCCTCGCCTTTGTTTCTGACAGGGAGAACGGCGTCCCTCAGCTGTACATCATCGACGCTGCCGGCGGAGAGGCAAAGCAGGCGGCCGATATTCCTTGGGGCGTATCAGATCCGATATGGGCGCCCGACGGCAGATCCGTGCTTGTGTCCGTCAGTCTGACATCAGCGGAGCGCGCCGATGAGAAAGAAAAAAAGAAGCATGACGAGTATGAGCCGGTTGATATTCAGTCATTAACATATAAACGTGACGGGAAAGGCCTGCTGAACGGAAGCTGGGCCCAGCTTGTGCTGATTCATCTTGAAACGGGGGAGATTCAGCAGCTGACCGATCATGAAGCGGATCATTATGGCGCGGCCTTTTCACCGGATGGCAGGCAGCTTGCGTTTACCGCCAATTTATGCGAGCCGGGTGACGCCGGAAAGCCGAGCGATGTCTATCTGATGAATCTGGCGGACGGAAGCCTGAAGCAGATTACGCCGCACCGCGGTTCTTTCGGTTTCTGCGTGTTTTCACCAGACGGTTCTTATATCGCGATGCTGGGCCATGAAAATGAATTTCGCAATGCGACTTTAGAGAAAGCGTGGCTGTACGACGTGAAAACTGAGCGGCTCTCCTGCCTGACCGACATGCTGGATGTTCATTTGAGCGATGCGCTGCTTGCGGATTCAATCATAGGAGGAGTGACGCCTCGGCCGGTATGGACAAACGACGGGCAGGGTTTTTACGTTCTCGGGAGCGAGCAGGGAAGCACCGGTATTTATTATATCTCGATTGACGGCCTCGTATATCCGATCCGATTAGAAGAAGAGTATGTGAATGGTTTTGCTTTTCATCCTGATCAGAAAAGCTGTATCGCTGTCATTGCCAAACCCGCACAGCCTTCCGAGCTTTACAGCATTTCGCTCGAAGATGGGGAAGAGAAGCAATTGACATCCGACAATGATCGGTTTATTGAGGAGCGCATCATATCCGTGCCGGAAAAGCTGCAATATGAAACAAAGGACGGGCTGACGGTAAACGGCTGGTTTTTAAAGCCCGCCGTTTTTGAAGAGGATCAAACTTATCCGCTCATTCTATACATACACGGCGGGCCTCACATGATGTACGGCCATACGTATTTTCACGAATTCCAAGTGCTGGCCGCACAAGGATATGCTGTCGTGTATGTCAACCCGAGAGGAAGCCACGGCTACGGGCAGGATTTTGTCAATCGTGTCAGGGGTGATTACGGAGGCGGAGATTACCGTGATGTCATGCAGGCGGTGGATGAAGCTGTTCAGGCGTATCCGTTTATTGACAGCGGCCATCTCGGTGTGACGGGCGGAAGCTACGGAGGGTTTATGACGAATTGGATTGTCGGGCAGACCGGCCGTTTTAAAGCAGCCGTCACACAGCGCTCCATTTCAAATTGGTTCAGCTTCCACGGTGTCAGCGATATCGGTTTCTTTTTTACTGACTGGCAGCTCGGACATGATTTGTTTGAGGAAGCGGATAAGCTTTGGGATCGTTCTCCTGTAAAATATGCGTCCCGCGTTTCGACGCCGCTTTTGATCCTGCATGGTGAGCGAGATGACCGCTGTCCGATAGAGCAGGCGGAGCAGCTCTTTACCGCATTGAAGAAACTGAACAAAACGACGTCGTTCATCCGGTTTCCGAAAGCCACGCATGAGCTGTCGAGAAGCGGCCATCCGGAACAGCGGATGAAACGCATCCGTTATATTTGTTCATGGTTTGATGACTATTTGTAAAAAATAAAAAACCAGGCTGTCATGCAGCCTGGTTTTATGATTAAAATACTTGTTCTACTTCAACGACACCCGGTACTTCTTCAAGAAGGGCGCGTTCGATTCCGGCTTTCAGCGTAATCGTTGAACTTGGGCAGCTGCCGCATGCGCCAAGGAGGCGAAGTTTTACAATGCCTTCGTCTACATCAACAAGCTCACAGTCACCGCCGTCACGAAGCAGAAACGGACGTAATTTATCCAATACTTCCTGTACTTGCTCTTTCATTTCAACCTCAGTCATGAGATTCGCTCCTTTCATATACATAAAACCATTATATTCACAGTAACGGTAAAAATCTAATGTTTGGTTTGCAAAGCTGCTTTCCCCATTATAGCATATTTAAACTTGAACATAAAAACCGTTTTTTATACAAAAGCTGCCTCGTCCTTTGTATACTGGTGTAAAGGGGATGATATACATGACAAAGCCGGTTACGCTCAGTGTTTACGGCGCTGAAACGCTTTGCGCAAGCTGCGTGAATATGCCGAGCGCCAAAGATACGTTTGAATGGCTGGAGGCGGCGCTGCAACGGAAATATCCGGAGCAGCCTTTTCACATGCGGTATATTGATATTGACGCACCGCCTCAGCAAAAGGAGACAGAAGAGCTTGCGGAGCGCATCAGAAACGATGAATTTTTCTATCCGCTCGTGCTGGTGGAGGATGTCATTGTGGGGGAAGGGAATCCGCATTTAAAAGATATATATGAAGAAATGGAAAAGCGCGGCTATGTTGCGGGCTCTTAAAAATGGCCGCTGATCGCAATCAGCGGCTTTTTTCTTATCAGCCGTTATGATGCTTGTACATCCATAAAAGGCCTGATTTTAATAAACGGGGCACACGCCCGATGAGCGGACGGTCGTTGACAAGACCGAAGCCCGCTTTTTTTCCGAGTGAACCGAGAACGCCTTTCAGCTTAAATTGCGGCATTGTTTCCGGCAGCTCTTCATTGTTCCAGCGTTTCAGGAGGATCTGCACAATTTGTTCCGCCTGTGCTTCAGCCAGCTGGGCGCTCGGCGCATGCGGCAGGCTCGCGCAATCACCGACGACGTAAACATGCTCATCGCCCGGAAGGTTGTGATGCGGTGTTAAAACGATGCGGCCTTGCGGATCTTTTTCAGCGTCCAGTTCTCTGACGGCTTTATTCGGCTGAATTCCCGCCGTCCACACGATGGCATCGGCCGCTATTCCTTCATCATGATTATAAACGATCCCGTCTTCCACTTTTGTAATATTCGCATTATTGATAATGGTGACGCCGTGTTCTTCAAACCATTTCTGAACATACTTGCTGAGTCTTTTCGGAAAGCTTGATAAAATCAGGTCGCCCCGGTCAAATAACATAATCTTCAGATCGTCACGGCTCTCTCTTAATTCACTGGCAAGCTCCACGCCGCTTAATCCCGCTCCGACGATAGCGACAGATGCATTGGCGCCGAGGTTGTTCAGCTTTTGATAGGCTTCGCGTGACTGATCAATGGTCTGAATGCTGTAAGTATGTTCCGGCGCGCCGGGCACGTTATGATACTTATCCTCGCAGCCCAGTCCGATCACCGCGTCATCGTAAGAAATCGGTTCGCGGTCATGAAACAGAACCTGTTTGTTTTTCGTGTCGATGGAAGCCACCTCACCGTATTGAACATCCAGATTCGGATGCTCAGGAAAAGACACCCTGATATGATGATCAGAAATCGTGCCGGCGGCGAGCGCATAATATTCTGTTTTTAAGCAGTGATACGGGTTTCTGTCAATCAGCGTGATGGATATATCTGACGGAAGCTGGTTCGGCAGTAAGCGGTGCAGCACCCGCATGTTTCCGTACCCCCCGCCGATCAAGACCAATTTTTTCATAATGATTCCCCTTTTGCCCGAAAAATATGGTAGTCAATGTTGTTACAAAATAACGAACTATGTAAAATAACATCTAGAATTATATCGAATTTGATCTAAAACCACAATAATAGTTTTAAAATAACCTACAAATTGACCAGAAAACACGTAATAGTAAAACCTTTAACCTGAATTAATATGTTACGATAACATTGAGCGTGAAACCGGATCTTTGACGAATAGAGGAAATTCCGTTAGGATAAGGTACATATGTGAGGTGAAACCGCATGAATCCGATGATTGAATTCTGTGTCAGCAATTTAGCGCGCGGTTCCCAGGAAGCACTTGAGATCTTAGAGAAGGATCCGAACTTGGACGTGCTTGAATACGGCTGTTTAAGCTATTGCGGGAAATGCATGGAGTCCCTGTTCGCCCTGGTCAACGGCGAAGTGGTCACGGGAGGCACGCCTGCTGAACTGGTTGACAACATATATACATTCATAGAAGAAAATCCGATGTTTTAATCAGAGGCTCCGAACGGGGTCTCTTTTTTATTGCGCCCCGGGTTTTGGCAAAATAAAAAATTTGTAGACAGCAAAAATAAATATTGTTATCTTAATAAAGACTTTTTTTAAATAAAATTTTAGAGGTGGATTCATTGAATATCGTTTGGGGGCTGCTCGGGGCAGTTGCTATATTAGCCATTGCTTTTTTGTTATCAGAGAAGAAAAGCAAAATTAACCTGCGAACCGTCATTGTCGGTTTATGTTTACAAATGGCCTTCGGATTCATCGTATTAAAGTGGGACGCCGGACGGGCCGTATTTTTATGGTTCTCAAGCCGTGTGCAGCTTCTCATTGATTATGCGAACGAAGGCATCAGCTTTATTTTTGGCCCGCTGTTAAAAGTGGGCAGCAGCCCGGCTTTTGCGCTGAGCGTTCTGCCGGTCATTATCTTTTTCTCAGCGCTGATTGCCGTTTTGTATCACTTGAAAATCATGCAGCTCATCTTTCGCGTCATCGGAGGCGGACTGTCAAAACTTCTTGGGACAAGCAGAACAGAATCGCTTGCGGCGGCTGCGAATATTTTTGTCGGACAGTCTGAATCACCGCTTGCCATTAAACCGCTGATTGCGGGATTGACCCGTTCCGAGCTGTTTACGATTATGACGAGCGGCCTTTCGGCTGTAGCGGGTTCGACGCTTTTCGGTTACGCCCTGTTAGGCATTCCGATCGAATACTTGCTGGCGGCCAGCTTTATGGCGGCTCCGGCCGGTCTCGTGTTCGGAAAAATTTTAATACCTGAAACGGAAAAAACGCAGACGATAAAAGGCGATTTTAATATGGACGAAGAAGGCGAAGGCGCCGCTAATGTGATTGATGCAGCGGCAAAAGGCGCGTCCACGGGCCTTCAGATTGCTCTAAATGTCGGCGCCATGCTGCTTGCGTTTGTCGCGCTCATCGCCGTAGTGAACGGAATTCTCGGCGGAATCGGCGGCTGGTTCGGTTTCAAACATATTACATTAGAATCCATTCTCGGTTACGTGTTTTCACCGATCGCATTTGTAATCGGCGTTCCTTGGCATGAAGCACTCGGAGCGGGAAGCTATATCGGACAGAAACTTGTGCTGAATGAGTTTGTCGCTTATTCAAACTTCGGTCCGCATATTGCGGACTTTTCTAAAAAAACGTCTACGATTATCAGCTTTGCGCTGTGCGGATTTGCCAACTTCTCTTCGATTGCGATTATGCTCGGCACACTGGGCGGTTTGGCCCCAAGCCGCCGTTCGGACATTGCGCGCCTCGGATTAAGAGCGGTTATTGCGGGAACACTCGCAAACCTTCTCAGCGCGGCGATTGCCGGCATGTTTATTTAGTAAACGATAAAAGCTCCCTGCATATGCAGGGAGCTTTTATGTATGAAAAACGGGGGATATTTGTATTGTGTCCGAGCAGAAGAGCTTTTATACTAAGTAAAAGAAAAAAAGTTGGAGGCCGATATGAATTCATTCCGTTTTACCAAGATGCACGGTCTTGGAAACAGTTATATATATGTAAATCAATTTGAAGAACAGCTGCCGGAAGAACGGCTGGCTGAGATTGCCGTTAAAGTGTCCAGCATTCACACGGGCATCGGCTCTGACGGAATGATCCTCATCTGTCCGTCAGAAAAAGCGCCCGTCAAAATGCGGATTTTTAATAATGACGGCTCAGAAGGGAAAAATTGCGGCAACGGCCTTCGCTGTGTGGCAAAGTACGCATACGAACATAAGCTGACAGAAGAAACGTCCTTTTTCATTGAGACGCTTTCAGGTCTAGTGAAAGCAGACATTACAGAGGACAACGGGATTGTGCGTGAAGTCGCCGTTGATATGGGCGAACCGCGCCTCACCAAAAAAGAGCTGCCGATGCTCGGCAATGAAGATGAACGGACGATCGATGAAACCTTTGTTTTTGGAGAAACGGAGCTTTCCGGAACAGCCGTATCAATGGGAAACCCCCATATTGTTTTTCCGGTTGCGGATATCAATCAAGCGCCTCTTACAACGCTCGGTCCCGTCATTGAAAAAGACCCGAGATTTCCGGAAGGCGTCAATGTCGAATTTGTGGAAACCGTCAGCGCCGATGAACTTCATTTCCGCGTATGGGAACGCGGCTCCGGCATTACACAGGCTTGCGGAACAGGCGCCTGTGCGGCGGCTGTCGCATCCGTATTGAACGGTGTTTCCGAACGAAACCGGGATATCACCGTTCATTTAGCGGGAGGCGACCTTGTGATTAATTGGCAGGACAACGGGCACGTGCTGATGACGGGACCCGCCGAAACCGTATGCAGCGGCGTCTATTATTTGTAAACAGCTCGTTTGAGAAATACTCTCCTCAAGGTTTATAATAGATATCAGCATCCGTTTTTTAAAAAAGGAGGTCTACCTATGAGTGTTCCAGTAACCATCACTGAAGCAGCGGCTTTGCATATAAAAGATATGATGAAAGAGCATGAAGAAGAAAACGCGTTTCTCCGTGTGGGCGTAAAAGGCGGCGGCTGCAGCGGCCTGTCTTACGGAATGGGATTTGAGCACGAAAAAGGCGAAAAAGACAGCATGTTTGAACAGCACGGAATCACCGTTTTGGTCGACAGCGAAAGCCTTGATATTATGACCGGCACGATCATTGACTTCAAACAGTCCATGATGGGCGGCGGTTTCACCATTGACAACCCGAATGCCATCGCTTCCTGCGGCTGCGGTTCATCTTTCCGCACGGCCAAAAACGCCGGTACGCCGGAAGAGTGTTAAGGGTCAACCCGCCATTCTTAGGATGAAAAAATATGACGTCTTTCTTTCCGGTGGCGCTTGCACCATTGTTAAAAAAGGCGTTTATCTGTTTAATAAAAGGAAAACCCGCTCAACAGAAGCGGGTTTTCCTTTTTCAAAGAGGTTATTCGATTGTATGTTTCATAGCATGGTACATATTTGCCGTATGTTCATCGGCTTTATCCCGTGACATGCGCAGCCGTTCTTCTGAAGAACCATATCCGATTTCTTGTTTGCCCTCTTTCAGTCCTTTAAAAATCCCATCAGCGAATTCATCCAGCGGTTCTCCTTGAGTATGCAGCCCTGCTCCGCCTAAATCTGTATTCACCGCCGGAGGCGCAACTTCAATCACTTCTACAGATGAATCAGAAAGCTGATGTCTCAGACTCATTGTAAATGAATGAAGCGCCGCTTTCGTTGCTGAATAGATCGGTGCAATGGCAAGCGGTGTAAAAGCCAATCCCGAAGAGACGTTAATGAAAGCCGCATCTTCTTTTCCGGCAAAAAACGGAGCGAACAGCATAGACAGGTGGAAGGGAGCTTCAATGTTCGTTGTGATTTCTTTATTGAAATAGTCCCAATTGTCCTTCGCATCCGCTTTCAGCACATGAAAACGTTGTTGAATCCCCGCGTTGTTTACTAACACATTCACTTCCGGATAATTTTCTTTCACCCAATCAAACAGTGATATACGTTCAGATGGAATGCTCAAATCACTGACATATGTAATAAGATCCGGGAATGTTTCCTTTGCTTTTTGAAGAGCGTGCTCACGCCGTCCGGTCACGATGACTTTATTTCCCGCTTTTAAAAACCGTTCTGCGAAAGCCAATCCTATTCCGGCATTTCCGCCTGTAATCAGTATTGTATTTCCCGTCAGTTTCATATTAACTCCTCTTTTCCGATTGTTTTTACATTTCTTTGTCACATTTCAGCTTTGATCCAATCAATATATTCATCCCGCAAATAGGCATGAAATAAGACAGCAGTGATTCTGTAAAATTGATTTTAGATCATCGGGAAACCCGCCAAAACTATTCTTTCCTTGTCACAATATGATGATACGGCTTAAAGCACGGTTTAAGTCAACAAAAGAACCTTGTGCTTCCGTTTCGGTTACTCACATCAGACATAGGTCACGAAAGGAAAGGTGAACGTAAAGTCTTGGAATTTTCTTAATGCGATAAAGCGTACCGTATCACATGGGTGAGAGGCAATTAAAAAAACGTTTCTGATCAAAACAAAAGGACGGCGATGCATATGCAGGAAGGAAACAGCGTTGATATCAGGCCGCTCAGCTTGAATGATGCAGAGCAGGAACTGGTTTTGCAGACGGAAAACCGCATGTTTTTTGAACGGTTTGCCATGACGAGACAAGAGGATTTTTATACGCTGGAAGGCCGGAAAAAACGAATTGAACAATCACTGAAGAATGCAGAAAATGATACTGAATACAGCTTCGGCATTTTTCTTCAGGATCAGACCCTGATTGGCACGATCAGCCTTTTTCAGGTGGTTCGGGGTTCCCTCCAAAGCGCTTTTATCGGTTATTTTTTAGATGGCAAATATAACGGGAAAGGCTATGCGACGAAGGCTGTCAAGCTGGCAGTCGATTATGCATTCAACGAGCTGGAACTGTATCGGATAGAAGCCGGAGTCATGCCGAACAATAAGGCGTCAATCCGGGTGCTCGAAAAAGCTGGCTTTCATAAAGAAGGCATTGCGAGAAAAAATGTAAAAATAAATGGAAAATGGGAAGATCATCAGGTGCTGACGATCATACATCCGGAGGATACATGACGATATCCTCTTTTTTTATATCCTTCGTCTCTTTCGACAGGTTCTTCCTAAAACTTCAAATCAATTGTCTAAATCATACTATTTGCAAATTCAAAAAAAAATAAAGGGTACATAGCACCAAAAACTCTGAAAGATGTGCTCTTTGTCAACACGTCCTAAAGTCATATTTTTCGAAAGGATATTGATTTTTTGATAGGATTAAACTAAATTGTAAAAGTATAGAATAGTTAATTTATTTTGTAAGAAAAGGATGATAATATGATAGGTCAATTGAGCAATAAAAAAATATTTTTAAGTTCTTTTTTCATCATTTTGATCTGTTCATTACTCTTCCAATTCAGTATTTCAGATAAAGTTCTGCAGTCGTATTATTCTTCCGTCGGAGAAAATACCTACGATATCGGGGAGAAAAGTGTTCGTACGATTGTCATGTTTCTGCAAGGGTTTATGATCTTCACAACTTTTGTGGAAATTCTGATAGGCGGATTTCTGTTATTCGTTGCCGCTTTTATTCTCGGTACAAAAAAACCGAAAAAAATATATTTGCTTCTATATACGCTGACTTCTTTAATCTCGGCATTTAAAATGTTGATTCTTTCAGTTGTTAACTACTTAACGGCTGATTCCTCGCTTATATATTCTGCCGGCGGCACCAGCTTGAGTCTGCAGCTGCTGGATCCATTTCTGCTCATATCAATCGCGGCTCTTTATGCTGCTGCGGGAAAACTGACCGATCTCAGTAAAGGCAAGAGAATCATTTTGACTGGATGTTTTGTTTTACTAAAACTCTTTACTATTTTCTTAAACTATTTTATGGCGGATAAAATTTAGCTCGGGAGAGAGTCAATTAAGCTGAATTTTATTATAAATTAAAAAAACAGAGTAGGGAGATGTTATGATGAACTTAGTAAAATCTAATAAAAAGTCTTTCATTTTGTTTGGCGCGGCTCTTGCTGCAGCAACATTGGTTTATGCACTATTATTAACGGGAACTGAATTAAACGTGGCGGCGGCTCATGCATTCTCAGCCAATGCTGAATTAGCTTCTACTCTCGGCATCTCTACAGCAGCAGCTAAAAAAGCAATTGATATTATTGATGCGGCATCAACAATTGCTTCTATCATTTCTCTTATCGGTATCGTTACAGGCGCAGGCGCGATTTCTTATGCAATCGTTGCAACAGCAAAAACAATGATTAAGAAATACGGCAAAAAATACGCAGCTGCTTGGTAAAATCGATCAATAAATAATTGCTCTTTTTGTACAAGCTGCAAAAAGAGCCTCTCTCCCAAATACATATGTAAGGATTGAAAGTATGATAGTCAAACAAATTGCGGCTCTTATCAAATATAATACCCTGTCATCGTTTCGAAAAAGAAAGGAAGATTGGGGCATTCCTCAACTCAACAGCAAACTGCTGTCTGCCATTATTATTTCTCTGTTATGTTTATATCTCGTTTTCCTGGGATGCGGTGTTGTATTCGGGACAAAACTGATTCAGCTGCCCCTCAGCGCATGGGGGCAATTTGTTTTAATCGCCGTTTCACTTGAGCAGCTTTTTTGGGCTGCCGGCTTCTTTAAAGAACACCACAATGCCTTTCTGCTGGATACGCGCAAGGTCATTCATCAATTAAAAAAGGTTCGTTTTTTACAGCTGTTTTCTGTTTTTGCCGGCCAGGCGATCAAAAAAACCATTTTCGTATGGTATCTTTTTGTTTTTCCGGTCTTTTTATTTTTATCAAGCGCAGGCATGACCGGGTCTGCGGCGGTCATCGTATTTTTCTTGGGCTTCGTTTATTTTCTTCTCAATTTATTTTTATCTATGCTGTTTTCTTATGTTGTTTATCTTCTTACAAATATGTGGAGCAAATTGTTTTACTTGAAAATCATGAAAGGCATTTTATTCAGCGTCAGCCTGCTGGTTCCGCTTGCAGTCGGGTATGCCGTTTATCTTCTCGTGTTTGGGGAGTATACCGCAAAGGATATTTCAAGTTTTACGGAGTCACCGGCTTTCCGGAACATCCTCATGAATACGCCGTATGTATGGTTAGCATTCCGCTCACATTCCGTGCTCGTTTTCGCTGCGGTGTTTGCGGCCGCCGTCCTTTTAACGGCGGGGATGTTTAAACTGTGGTCGGCCACGCTGAAGAAAATGGACCTTATTCCTTATATGTTTTTGACAAACGCAGATTTTGCGCCAAAGCTGAAATTATATAGAAATAACAAAATATTTCATGCCGTTTTTCAAAAGGACCTGCTGTTTTTATCGAGAATTGACGGGTTTTTTATCAGGAACTTCGGCAGTATGCTGTATTTGTTCATGCTGTTTTTAGGTTTTTGTATTCCGCTTCTATCGCATCATTTTATCGGGTATTCGGCAGCCGCCATCGTGTCTGCGGCGGTTATCATTGCGAACTTTTCGTATCAGCTCGTCGGAGATGCGCTCAAAACAGTATTATCAGTTGACGGGGAAATAAAAAATCAGCATCTGTTTCACCGAAATATCAAACATGCGTGGCAGCTGGTGTTTCCAAAAGTATGTATTTATAATCTCGCCGCTCTTATCTATTCGTTCATCATCACCATTTTGATTACGGTGTTTTTTCCGTCTTCCGCTGCGCTGACGATTTACTTGTTTATTGTGTTTTTATGTTCGGGTTTTTTATACAGTCTTGTCCAGATTTCAAGCACCGCCCTGTATCCTAAGAAAAACTGGGAGCATATGTACGAAATTGGAGAAGCGGGGAAAGCAAAGACGTATAACAACTTATACGGATCTTTCATTTTCATTGTGTCGCTTCAAATCGCTGCGATCACGTCGTATTTTATCTATAAAAAGCCGGAACTTGAAACGATGCTTATTCATTCTGCATCAGGTATTTTTGTCCTGTTCACACTATTAAACTATGGAGTCATGTTTCTGTTTCTTCGCAGAATCAATATGGCGGAAAGGTTTGCGAACAATGATTAAATTAGTGAATATACAAAAAAACTATAGTGAAAAACAGGTGTTGAAAGATATTTCGTTTGAGGTGAAAAAAGGCTCAATTTATGCTTTGCTGGGGACTAATGGAGTCGGGAAAACAACGACTTTGAAAATCATTTCGGGCCTGCTTAAACCGACTTCAGGCAGCGTCATGATTGACGGTAAGGAACCGGATTCAGAAGAGGGGGGGCAAATATCGGCTGATATCGGTTTTGTGCCCGACCATGCCTTTTTATATGATTACTTAACGGGAGTCGAATACTTGCGTTTTACAGCGGAGATGTTTGAAGTACCGTCTCAGCGGACAAATGAGTATATAAAGAATATGTTAGAGACGCTGAAGCTTGCTCAAGACGGAAATCAGCTGATTAAAACATATTCACATGGAATGAAACAAAAATTATCAATTGCGGCCGCGCTCATTCATCAGCCAAAGATATTAATTCTTGACGAACCGCTGACGGGCATTGATTTAATCAGCGGTAAAACGATACGGACGTTATTAAAGGAATACGTCAAACAGGGACATACGGTCCTGTTATCGACTCACTTGCTGGAGCTGGCGCATTCGCTGTGCGATACGATCGGTATTATACATGAAGGCGTTTTTGCGGCGGAGTATCAGTCATCCGAGCATTCATTAGAAGAGATTGAAAAATTGGCTGAGAGTATTTATACATGATGAACCGCATGTTGCCGGCAATCAGGACGTCCGTCATTCCGTTAACCGCGTCATTGCTGTTTTTTTCAGGCGGTGTGATCGCTGCGTTTTTTTCCGATCACTTTGTTTCAACCGCGTCTTACAACGGCTCGTCAGGCGCGGTTGAACTGCTGAAAAACAATGCAATCGCTTGTCTGTTTTTAGCCGCGGGTTTTTTTACCTTTGGGTTGACCTCAATCTTTTATTTATTCACCAACGGGTTTATTTTAAGCGGCTCTATTATAGAAAATCTGCATAGCGGGGTTCCTTTTTATCAGATTTTTTTACTGCTAATTCCTCATGGTATATTTGAAGTTCCCGCGTTATTATTAAGTGGCGCCATTGGTTTTAAGGGCGTTGAATTGGTCATCAGGCTGTGTTTTTCTAAGGAAAAAAAGATAATGGCTTCAATGTTCAGGCATATTGGAATATTGGTGCTCATAATTATTTGTCTGCTGATCGCCGCTGCCATTATTGAAGCTTACATCACACCAATTTTTAAGTAAAAGGGGCAGAAATCATATGAGAAGTAAATTATCATTAATCGGTGTGCCGATTGTTATGATTATCGGTTATATCATTTCTTTATCCTTTGAGTGGCTGTTTCCTGTTCTTACTTTTGGGGTGGCAGGACTATATCTCTTTATATTTGCACCGGTGCAAAATAAATTCATTCGTTACATCTTTTTGTTTATTTTTGTGATTAATCTGTTGGCCAGTGCGGCTCTTTATTTCGGTATTTAATAAAAAAATGACATTCATATTGAATGTCATTTTCTTATTTTTTTGCGGCTCTGCTGCGTGTTAAAATCTGTCGCCGTTGAAAATAGAGTTTTTTACGATCACGTAGTCGACATTGCGGATGGCTTCGAGTGTATTGCCGCCGGCGTAAGAGATGGAAGATTGCAGATCCTGCTCCATTTCAACCAGCGTGTCCTGTAATGACCCTTTATGTTCGACATGCATTTTTTTGCCTTCGACGTTTTTCTTTTCGCCTTTTTGAAATTCAGAAGCGGAGCCGAAATATTCTTTGTACAGCTTGCCGTCGATTTCGATCGTTTGTCCCGGTGATTCTTCGTGGCCGGCGAATAATGATCCGATCATGACCATGGATGCGCCGAATCGGATGGATTTCGCGATATCGCCGTGCGTGCGGATGCCGCCGTCAGCAATGATCGGTTTGCTTGCCGCTTTTGCGCACCAGCGAAGCGCGGCTAATTGCCACCCGCCGGTTCCGAAGCCGGTTTTAATTTTTGTGATGCAGACTTTCCCGGGGCCGATTCCCACTTTTGTCGCGTCAGCGCCCGCTCGTTCCAGCTCCCTTACGGCTTCAGGCGTCCCGACATTCCCTGCAATGACAAAGCTTTCCGGGACATGTTCTTTAATAAATTCAATCATGCTGATCACGGCATTGGAATGGCCGTGCGCGATATCAATGGTAATATAATCCGGCACCAGCTCCTGTTCTTTCAGCTCCCGGATGAATTCATAGTCATTTTCCTTCACGCCGACACTGATGGAAGAAATCAGTCCGCGCGCTTTCATATCCCGGACAAAAGCCAGACGTTTTTCCGGCTCGAAGCGGTGCATGATATAAAAATACCCGTTTTCCGCGAGCCAGACCGCGATGTTTTCATCTATTATCGTCTGCATGTTGGCCGGTACGACCGGAAGTTTAAACGTGTGTCCGCCCAACGTAACTGATGTATCACATTCAGATCGGCTTTCAACAATGCATTTTGCAGGAATCAGCTGAATATCTTCGTAATCAAACACATTTTCCATATATAACACCCCTAAAAGCGAATAATATAATTAAATAAAATTAAAATGTTCGTCTTTTTATAATGTACTTTGTTTTGTCAGGAATGTCAAATGATTTCATGCTGCCTCATATGCGGTCAGCTTGTCATCCATTTGCAGTTTGGTTATCATAGTAGTATTGGTTGTTGTAAGACATTTGTTACGATAGATAGATTTGCAGAAGAAGGGAGGGGCCGGTATGGAACAAAAACAGCCCGGGCACAGTCCGAAAGCCCAAAAAATTCAGGACCGGATTATTTTAGGCACGATTTGGGTCGTGTCGGCGCTTGTCATTGCGCTCGTTGTCGGAACCGTCATGAATTATATTTGGATGTTTAAATAAAAAAGAGTCTGTGCCGGTATGACACAGACTCTTTTTTATATTATTTTTCAAACATGCTTGTAGAATGCAGTGGCTGGACGCGCGCTTTCGGGTCCATGTAGGCCTTCGCGTTGTTCACGGCTGTCGGAGCTTCGCCGAAACCGCTGGCGATCAGCTTGACTTTGCCTTCATATGTGCAGATATCTCCGGCGGCAAAGAAGCCTTCAATATTCGTTTCCATCGTGCTTTTGACGACGATGGAATTTTTCTCGATGTCAAGCCCCCAGTTTTTAATCGGGCCGAGAGAAGAAACAAAGCCGTAGTTTACGATCAGGTCATCAATTTCAATGATTTCTTTACGGTCGCCTTTCACTTCTTCGAGAACGAGCTGTTCGATCCGGTCTTCACCGACAAGTTCAGCGGGAACAAACGGTGTCAGCACGTTGACTTTAGAATTATGCAGGTTTTCGACACTGTGCTCATGCGCGCGGAATTTATCACGGCGGTGGATAATGCTGACTTCTTTGGCAATCGGCTCAAGCATGAGCGCCCAGTCAACCGCGGAATCGCCGCCGCCCAGAACGGCAACGCGTCTGCCTGCGAATTGATTGAGGTCGTCAATGAAGTAGTGCAGGTTTTTGCCTTCATATTGTTCCGCTGATTCCAGCTCAAGCTTTCTCGGCTTAAATGCGCCGTTTCCCGCGGTAATAATGACCGTTTTTGAATAATGCGTTTCTGAATTCGTGACAAGCTTAAACACACCGTCCGCCTGTTTTTCAACAGATTCAACGGCCTGCTCTAAGCAGATGGTCTGATCGAACTTTGCCATTTGCTCTTTTAAGTTGTTCACAAGTTCCTGGGCGCGGATTTTCGGGAATCCGGCTACATCATAAATATATTTTTCAGGGTACAGCGCGCTGAGCTGGCCGCCAAGCTGAGGCAGGCTCTCGATGATTTTGACGCTCGCCTGTCTCATTCCCCCGTAAAAAGCGGTAAACAGGCCGACCGGGCCGCCGCCGATGACCGTAATATCATAAACCTTTGAATCCTCTTGCATACCAAATTGCCTCCTAATTGAAAATTGTTATTAATTATAACATACAATTTAAAAGGATGACGAGTGCCGAAAACCGCCCGGCCGCTTCATTCTTGAAAAAAATTGCGGCCGCCGCTAATATGGGGACAAATTCCAATCTGTTTTTTCCTGAATGTTTTCTGATTCTTCCGGATAGTATGGTGATATGCAGACATGTGCGGTTTTCTAAAAAATTTTATATTTCATTTCATAAAATCCCGCCAATAAGCTGAAGCTAATACAAATGTTGATTTGATTATGCGTCTAACAGCAAAAAAAAGAAGGTGGATGTGATGGCATTGAATAAACCCAAAATCGTGGTTTTAGGTGCAGGTTATGGTGGATTAATGACAGTAACAAGGCTTCCGAAGCATATCGGGGCAAATGACGCTGACATTACTTTGGTCAATAAACACAATTATCATTATGAAACGACATGGATGCATGAAGCGAGCGCAGGAACGCTGCATCATGACCGCTGCAGATATCAAATAAAAGATGTAATCAATGAATCACGGGTCAAATTTGTGCAGGATACCGTAAAAGCGATAGATGTGCAAAATAAAAAGGTGACGCTTTCACAAGGGGACATCCCTTATGATTATCTTGTCATCGGGCTTGGCGCCGTCCCTGAAACATTCGGGATTAAAGGCTTAAAAGAATTCGCTTTTCCGATCGCGAATATTAATACGTCGCGCCAGCTGAAAGACCATATTGAGCTCCAATTTGCGACATACAATACGGAGGCCGAAAAACGCCCTGACCGCTTAACCATCGTTGTCGGCGGAGCGGGCTTTACGGGAATTGAATTTCTCGGTGAGCTTGCGAACCGCAAGCCGGAGTTATGCAGATATTATGATATAGATGAAAGTCTCGTCCGGATCGTCTGTGTCGAGGCCGCCCCGACGGTTTTGCCGGGATTTGATCCGGAGCTTGTCGATTACGCCGTTCAATACCTTGAGAGCAAAGGCGTTGAATTTAAAATCGGCACCGCGGTTCAAGAATGCCGCGCAGACGGTGTCACAGTCGGCAAGAAAGATGAAGAGCCGGAAGAAATCAAATCCCAGACCGTTGTCTGGGCGGCGGGCGTGCGCGGACATCCGATCGTGGAGGAAGCGGGTTTTGAAAATATGCGCGGCCGTGTCAAGGTCAACCCTGATCTTCGGGCGCCGGGACATGATGACGTTTTTATACTCGGCGACAGCTCGCTCTTTATCAATGAAGAGACGGAACGGCCGTACCCGCCGACTGCTCAGATCGCGATGCAGCAAGGAGAAACGGTCGCCAAAAATCTGGGCGGTTTGATTAAAGGAGGCCAGCTTGAAGAGTTCAAGCCTGACATTAAAGGAACCGTTGCCTCCCTCGGTGAGCATAACGCCGTCGGAGTCGTATACGGCAGGAAGCTCAAAGGCACGCCGGCGTCCTTTATGAAAAAGGTCATTGACAACCGCTCGCTCTTTATGATCGGCGGGCTGGGCCTGACGCTGAAAAAAGGGAAGTTTAAATTCTTCTGAAAACCCGCGGCCGCGGGTTTTCTCTTCTTTTAAAAAAGAGCGCTATCAAAAGAATGTAAAAGAAAAAAATGAATGTTTTCGCTTACATGAGTTATTTTGTTACATATTCTGACTTGGTGCTTGACAAGTAAATATGATATATTATCAGAAAATTAAGAAAAAGGGTGATCCGCATGAAAACGACAGCAAAAAGCACGGCGGCGTGTCCGTTCTGCTCAGGTAAAGGGTATTTTCAATTGCTTCTTGGCGGCTCCGAAACATGTCCCTCCTGCCAGGGAAGCGGCAAAGAGAGACGCTGATTTTTCCAGACGTTGACTTTTTTACCGCCCCCGAGGTACACTGAAAGTGCTGTAGGGGGTGGATGTTTGTGATTAGTTTGCCGGTCGTCCTGATCTCAATCGTACTATTTTTTGTACTGTTTTTCGGCATAGGCTTTCTGTTGAACATGCTGCTTAGAATGTCGTGGATTATGGCTGTTGTCTATCCGATTGTATGCCTTTTCATTATCAGCAATAAAAAGATGATCAGTTACGTGCAGGCGCCGGGGGAATCCTTTCAAAGCCTGTTTCAGCGCATCATGTCATTAGCGGTTGCGGATGTCGTGATTTTGGCGGGCGGACTGGCGGGAGCCATCATGTCAGGCATTGCCATAAAGGCGCTCAGAAAAAGAGGATATCAAATGTTTTAAGCCGCTTTCTTATTCGAGAAAGCTTTTTTTGTGTCGCGGCGCTTTTTGTATAGCACCCCACCGAGTTGGGAACAATGACTCGGAGGAGAGTGATTTCAGATTGACGATAATCAGACGCGTATTCATGATCGTGCTCTTTTTGGGCGCATGCCATGCGACATACTTTTCCATAACCGGAGTTGAAGCAAAGGATCTGACAAATTGGATGACGGAACATCGCGGCGCCGTTTTGAAAAACATCGGCACTCCGTTTCAATCCTTACAGAATCAGCCGGAAAAGAAGGCATCAGGCAGGATAAAACCGCTGGAAGAAGCTTTTGACTGGGAACGCTATCCGTCACAAAAGGTGACGGCCACCGGTTATACCGCCGGAGCGGAATCTACCGGAAAATCTCCGGGTCATCCGCAGTACGGAATTACATATTCAGGCGTGAAGGTCAAACGCGATTTATATTCAACTGTTGCGGCCGATCCGTCTGTTTTTCCGATCGGGACGATTCTGTTTATACCGAATTACGGTTACGGGGTTGTCGCCGATACCGGCTCAAAAATTAAAGGCAGCCGCCTTGACCTCTACTTTGACACCGTCAAGGACGTCTATAACAATTGGGGCAAAAAAACACTTGATGTCTACATGATTAAAAAAGGGAACGGCACAGTGACCGAGGACGAACTTGTAAAGCTGAACGAAACCAAGTCGATGCAAGTGTTCAGAAATCAATACAAAACGGTAAAAGAATAAAAACGCTTCAGCATCCGCTGAAGCGTTTTTTACATAAAGAAATAATCTAAAATCAATGTCAGCACAATACCGGTGACGCCGCCGAAGAACACTTCAATCGGCTGATGGCCGAGCAGTTCTTTCAGTTTCTTCTGTTTTTCCTTCTCTTCCGCTTTCTGAAAGTCCTTCGCTTCGCTGACAAACCGATTAAAGTCGATGACCAGTTTATTAATGACCGTCGCCTGTTCACCCGCATGCCGCCTGACACCTGTAGCGTCGAACATCGTAATGACGGCGAAAATCGCGGCGACTGCAAACAGGGGCGAGTCCAGTCCCTGTTCCAAAGCGACTCCGGTTGACAGCGCGGTGACGGCGGCGGAATGGGAGCTCGGCATGCCGCCGGTGCTCGTCACAAGAGACCAGTCAAGTTTTTTGGATACGATAAATTGAATAGGCACTTTTACAACTTGGGCAAAAATAATGGCGGCAAAACTCGCCAGTAAAGGAAAATTCATAAATACATCCATATGCAACATCCTTTCTGTATCTGCTGATTCCGATCGTATCGAAAAACTGCAGAAAACGCCCTTAGTTTGGTAAAATAAAATCAATGAAAAATGTTTTTTCATTATACCACTTTACATAACAAATACCCACATAAGGAGTGTGTACTCATGTTTTATGCATCTGATCAACTGCGGCATCCCGAAACACTGGTCATCGGTCTTTTTCAAAAAAGCACGCTGAACGGATTTACGAAGGAATTGGATGATAAATTGGACGGTCATCTGACCCAGCTGTTAAAGGATGGTGATGTGTCCGCCAAACGCAATCGTGTATCAAAAGTATACCCTCCGGCTGCGACCGGTATGAAACGTATTTATTTTATCGGCCTGGGAAGAGAAGCGGATTATTCGTTTGAAGATACGAAAGAATGCTTTGCACGAGTATTTCAGCAGGTTCATCAAGATAAAAAACAGGAAGTATCCGTTTTGCTCGATACATTCGTCTCCGGGGAAGTGCCTGCCGCCGATGCCGCTCATGCGCTTTCAGAAAGCTGTCTGCTTGCGGTTTACGAAGTGCAGGATTATAAACATAAATCAAATGAGCCGGATCAGGAACTGAAATCAGTCTGCGCCGTGACCGAAGAAGACCTGAGGGAAGTGCAGGCCGGCCTGAACGTCGGCGCGGCATACGGCCAAGGGACGAATTCAGCCCGCACACTTGTGAATATGCCGGGTAATATGCTGACGGCCACTGATTTGGCGTCATATGCCGCTGAGCTGGCGGCAAAATACGATTTCGAGTGTGAAATTTTAGAAAAAGATGAAATGGAAGAGCTCGGCATGGGCGGGCTGCTTGCTGTTAACAAGGGCTCATCCGAACCGCCGAAAATGATCGTTCTGAAGTATCAGGGCAAAGATCAGTGGGAAGACGTTATCGGCCTGGTCGGTAAAGGAATTACCTTTGATACGGGCGGATATTCAATTAAGCCGAAAACCGGCATCGTCGGCATGAAAAGCGATATGGGAGGGGCCGCCTCGGTATTAGGGGCAATGGAAATTATCGGCGAACTGCGGCCTGAACAAAACGTGCTCGCTGTCATACCGTCTACGGACAACATGATTTCGTCCGATGCTATGAAGCCGGATGATGTCATCGTTTCGCTCAGCGGAAAAACCATTGAGATCCTGAACACCGATGCGGAAGGGCGTCTCGTGCTTGCCGACGGCATCACATACGCCAAGCAGCACGGAGCCTCTGTTCTTGTAGACGTCGCAACGTTAACGGGCGGTGTCATTGTCGCCTTAGGGAACGAAATGACGGGCGCCATGACCAATCACGCCGCGTTTTATGAACAGGTGGCGGAATCGGCGAAAGAATCCGGCGAGCCGATCTGGCAGCTTCCGATTACAGAAAAGGATAAAAAACGGGTGAGAAACAGTCAGATGGCTGATTTGAACAATTCTCCGGGAAGAGAAGGCCACGCGATTATGGCGGGGGCATTCATTGGTGAATTCGCGGAAAACACGCCGTGGGTTCATCTCGATATTGCGGGAACCGCAACGGCGAATAAAGCGACATGCTTCGGACCTGCCGGCGCAACAGGCGTCATGGCAAGGACGTTGGCTGTTTTGACTGAGCGCTTTACGCCCGAAAGATAACAGCATCCCGCTGCCTTGATGCAGCGGGTTTTTTGATTTCCAAAATCTTTAGTTGACTAAAGCGCAGAATATATGGTAACTTTAATTATCTACTACATTAGCAAACTAAAGGATTTTTGGAGGGACTCATCAATGAATGCTGTTGTTATCGCAGTATTGCTTATGCTCGTCTTAAGCCTGCTGCGTGTCAATATTATTATAGCTTTAATGATCGGCGCGCTTGCCGGCGGGCTGACCGGCGGCTTAGGCCTAGGAGAGACGGTGAAGGCTTTTACGGACGGTCTCGGCGGAAATGCCACCGTCGCGGTCAGCTACGCGCTGCTCGGAGCATTTGCCGCGGCGCTGACAAAGACGGGGCTTCCCGATGCAATGGTGGAAGCGTCTGTCAAACTAATCGGAAAAAAGGAAGATTCGCGGAAAAAAGCACTGTCAAAAGTGTTAATCGTACTGATTATTTTAATCATATCCTGTTTCTCGCAAAACGTGGTGCCCGTTCACATTGCGTTTATTCCTGTATTGATTCCGCCGCTTTTAAAAATATTTAACGAACTTGAAATAGACCGCAGACTGATCGCGTGTGTGATGACATTCGGACTGACTGCGCCGTATATCGTTCTGCCTGTCGGATTCGGACAGATTTTCCAGGGGATGCTGAGAGATAATATGGCGGCAGCCGGTTTAAAGGTGCCGCTCAGTGATATCCCTTATGCTTTAATCATTCCGACGGCCGGGATGGTAGTCGGTTTAATTTTAGCCGTCATCGTCTTCCGGAAACCGAAGAAATATGAGACGAAGGAGATTGCCGGACTATCGTCTTCTCCTTATACGAAAAAAAGCATTGCCATCGCCTTGATCTCCATTGCCGTGTCGCTTGCCGTTCAGCTCTATCTGTCACAAGTGCTCGGAGTGGAAGGTATGATCATGGGCGCGCTTGCCGGCTTGTTTACGCTGTTTATCAGCGGAGTCATGAAGCGCAATGAAGCGGATAAGCTGATCACGGACGGCATGATTCTGATGGCTTTTATCGGGTTTGTCATGCTTGTTGCGGCCGGTTTTTCAAATGTATTGAATAAAACGGGCGATGTGGCTTCCTTGGTCAAAGCATCAACAGGCTTTATCGGCCACAGCCAATCATTGGGCGCGCTCCTGATGCTGGTGGTCGGTTTATTAATCACGATGGGAATCGGATCATCATTTGCAACCGTACCCGTTATTACGACCATATTCGTTCCGCTGTGCGCTCAGCTCGGATTCAGCCCGATGGCGACGATCGCCGTAATCGGAGCGGCCGCCGCGGTCGGTGATGCGGGTTCTCCTGCAAGTGACAGTACGCTCGGCCCGACGTCAGGCCTCAGCGCCGACGGACAGCACCACCACATTTGGGATACGTGCGTACCGACATTTATTTTCTATAACATTCCGCTTGTGATATTCGGCTGGATTGCCGCACTTGTCCTGTAAAAAAAGGCTCCCGGAAAGGGGAGCCTTTTTGTATGCTGAGAACATCTTACGCCGGGTTTCTGCTGAACCCCGTCGCTTTATGAATAGACCTGTAAACGGCAGGCGCGATTGATGCCAATAACAGTGCTAAAACGATATCTTTTATGAAAAACCATATCATGTAAAACCAGGCCATTCCGTAGCTGATCGGAGCATGAAGCCATAATTTCAGCGCAATATACGTATAGGTCGTGCCAATGATATAAATGACGGCGGTACCGATCAAAGAGGCCCATGCATAATGCAGGCGGCCGGGTTTTTTTGTTTTTTCCAGCAGCCATCCGGCTGCAAATGCCGCCGGGATATAAGCGAGAATAAATCCGCCGCTCTTTCCGATAAACGGCGCAAAGCCTGCTGAGAATTGAGCGAAAACAGGCGCCCCCGCGAGTCCGGCCAATGCGTATACCGTCATTGCAATGGCTGCCCGTCTGGCGCCGAGAAGCATCGCGGCTAACAGACAAAAGAAAGGCTGCAGCGA
Organism: Bacillus sp. EB106-06-01-XG163; assembly: GCF_058791615.1. Classification (NCBI taxonomy): domain Bacteria; kingdom Bacillati; phylum Bacillota; class Bacilli; order Caryophanales; family Bacillaceae; genus Bacillus; species Bacillus sp. EB106-06-01-XG163. The sequence goes on along the minus strand of NZ_JBYTDS010000006.1, from coordinate 107,433 downwards.
TAACGGAATTCCCGCAACTTGCAAAAAAGGAGCCATTGATGTAATGTTGGCGCCGACGGCCATCAGTGCGGCAAACATGCCGATAAGCGCCATATCGCCCGCGCGAAGGTTGCGTTGTTTCATTTGTTTTTCCCCCTTACACTTGTACCAGATTAGCGTAATCGAAGGGTGATTGATTGTCAACAAAGATTTAACACAGGTTTACTAAATGGAGGGAGCCATATGTTTTTCGGGAAAACGAAACAAACAAAACAGTCGGAACGGATTCCGCCAAATCAAAATGTCACAACGAAGTTTCCCGTGCTTCACGCCGGAAATGTTCCTTATTATGAAGATATGTCAAAATGGAATCTGCAAGTGTACGGACTTGTTGACCGTCCTATGCTGTTAAGCTTTGAAGATATCAAAGCCTTTCCTGAAGCCGAAGTGAAAAATGATATTCATTGCGTTACGGGCTGGTCCCGTCTTGATAATATCTGGCAGGGAATACGCGCCAAAGACATCGCTGAGAAAGCGGGCGTGCACAAAGAAGCGGGATTCGTCATTCTGCACGCTGAAGAGGGCTGGACGGCCAACCTGCCGCTTTCTGATTTTGCGCGGGAAACATCCCTGCTGGCATATGCGCATAACGGCGAGCCGTTAACGCCAGAGCACGGCTATCCGCTCAGAGGCGTTTTCCCCCATCTTTATTTTTGGAAAAGCGCAAAATGGCTGCGCGGCATTCAGTTCACAAAGGAAAACCACCCCGGCTTTTGGGAGAAAAACGGCTACCATATGAGGGGAGATCCATGGAAGAATGAGCGCTTTACATGGGATTAAGCCCCTATCACTATATAGTTCTTAGGTACCTTATTGAAATAAGGTGCTTTTTTTATATCAAAAATCCATTGACTTTGTTTGGCAAAAAACCTATTATTTGAGGTGTCTTTTGATATTGAAAATCATTATCAATAAGCATAGATAAAGCAATTGCCGCAAAGGGGATGAACACATAATGGACGGAAAACAAATAAAGCGGGGTTTCGCGCCGGCCGGCCGATACGCGGTTCCGGGCACAGAAGTAAGAGAAATGCGCTCAAAAGGAGGCCGTATGTATCGTATCTTTGTCTCTTTTCCTCAGGAAGAACCGCCTGCATCCGGCTTCCCCGTCATATACCTGCTCGATGCGAATTCCGTATTCGGCACAATGGCCGAAGCTTTGCGGGTGCAAAGCCGACGGCCTGAAAAAACAGGCGTTGTTCCGGCGGTGATTGTCGGAATCGGCTACCCGACAGATCAGCCGTTTTCCGCCGAACGTCACAGTGATTTTACGATGCCGCTTTCTGAATCAGAACTGCCGGTGCACCCGCGGGGCGCGGCATGGCCCGAACAGGGAGGGGCGGAAGCGTTTCTGAGTTTTATAGAAGAAGAAGTAAAGCCCGCGATGGAGCGGGATTATCCGATCGACAGAGGCAGGCAGACGATTTTCGGCCATTCGCTGGGCGGTCTTTTTGTGCTGCAAGTGCTTTTGACGAGGCCGGACATGTTCCAGACCTATGTTGCCGGGAGTCCGTCAATTCACTGGAACAAGCGTTTTATTCAGGAAAAAGCGGAACGTTTGTCAGACCGGCTCTCTGCGGAAAATCTTCAAGTCAGCGTATTGCTGGCTGCGGGAGAAATTGAAAAAACACATAAAAGCAGAATCCCGCAGCACGCAGAGGCGCTGTACTCTTTATTATCCGGATTTGAAGATGATGGAGTCCGTGCTGAATACAGCGAGTTTAAAGGAGAGGGCCATATTTCTGTCCTGCCCGTTTTAATCAGCAGGGCCCTGCGTTTCTGCCTGAATCCGGGAGGACCGCATACCCCGTATTCTCCCGCATGAGAAAAAACAGGCCCTTCGAACTAAATGCGGCTGATTCTAATTTTCTAATTGACTGCGTGTTTTGATTTGGATATGATTGTCTTGAATCATAGTTGATAATGATAATCATTATCAATATAGAAAGGGAATGATAATATGGACGCATTGGGAATGAAAGGGAAAACGGCCGTTGTCACCGGCGCCGCTCAAGGCATCGGAGAAGCAACAGCGCTTGCCCTTGCTGAACAAGGCGTAAATGTGGCAGCTATAGATACAAATCAAGACTTGCTTCTCGGGCTTACTGACAGACTTCGGAAAAAAGGCGTGCAGGCGCAGGGGTTTGCCGCAGATGTATCTGACAGTGCGGCTGTCAATGATATCATCGCCGCCGTTGAACGCGACATGGGACCTATTGAAATATTGGCGAACGTTGCGGGCGTGCTGCGGCCGGGTCCGGTGCAATCCCTCAGTGATGAAGATTGGGATCAAACATTTTCTGTTAATACGACCGGCGTATTTCATGTGTCACGGGCTGTAAGCCGATACATGATTGAGCGTCAAAAAGGCGCCATCGTTACGGTCGGTTCGAATGCAGCCGGCGTTCCGCGTGCTTCCATGGCGGCTTATGCGGCGTCAAAAGCGGCTGCCGTCATGTTTACGAAATGCCTCGGACTGGAGCTTGCGGCCCATCATATCCGCTGCAACATCGTATCTCCGGGTTCAACGGAAACCGACATGCAGCGGGCGCTGTGGCAGGACGGGAACGGAGCCCGGGACGTCATCAGAGGTTCGCTTGATACATATAAAACGGGAATTCCGCTTCAAAAGCTGGCGAAGCCTTCTGATATTGCAAATGCCGTTTTGTTTCTGGCTTCTGAACAGGCAAACCATATTACGATGCATGATTTATGCGTTGATGGCGGCGCTACTTTAGGCGTTTGATGTAACGAGAAGGAGGGACAAACATGACAAATCAACATTTATTGGCGGAAGTGTCTGCAAAAGAGGTGCTGGACGCTTACAAGCCCGGGGCGTTCTTTTTAGCTTCCCCGAAAAGTACGATGCTTGCGGAAGGAATGTTTGCGGAAGTGCCTGATACAGACGCGGAAAATCAGCTGGATTCACTGCCTGAACGCGTGAGACAGACGCTTCTTGAGGCAAAGCAAGCCGGCATCAAACATCCGATTGCGGCCGGCGCCATTCCTTTTGACGGCAGAAAAGCTTCCCGGCTTTTTGTACCGAAGAATGTCCATACGGCAGGCCCGCTTTCGTTTGCGGAATCTTCCGCAGAAAAGCCGCAATCCAATACATATGACATCCGTCCCGTTCCGGAGCCTGAGGGCTTTATGAGCGGTGTGGAACAAGGCGTATTCAGCATTACGGACGGTCCGCTCAGCAAAATCGTGCTGTCAAGGACGCTTCATCTGACCGCTGAAAAGGATATCGACATTCCACAGGCCGTCAAGCATTTGGCGCAGCACAACCCGCGCGGCTATACATTCGCTGCGGATGTGACGGGAACGTCAGAAACAAGAAAAACGCTTTTCGGCGCAAGTCCTGAACTATTGCTGTCCAAAAACGGAACATCGATTCTGTCCAATCCGCTGGCAGGTTCCAGACCTCGCAGCACAGATCCCGCCGAGGATCAGAGAAGAGCGGAAGAACTGCTGCAATCAGCAAAAGATCTGCATGAACATGCCGTAGTCGTGGCCGCCGTGGCCGCCGCCCTTAAACCGTTCTGCCGTGTGCTTGATGTGCCGGAAAAACCGTCACTCATTAAAACTGAGGCGATGTGGCACCTGTCCACCGAGGTAAAGGGAGAGCTGCGTGATCCGTCAACGACATCACTTGAGCTGGCCATCGCCCTGCATCCGACACCCGCGGTATGCGGAACGCCGACGGATGCGGCGAGAGAAGCGATTCAGGATATTGAGCCGTTTGACCGCAATTTCTACACGGGAATGGCGGGCTGGTGTGATGCTGAGGGTGACGGAGAATGGATTATCGCACTCCGCTGCGCCGAAGCGGAAACAAGGTCTCTCCGGCTCTTTGCGGGTGCCGGGATTGTCGCCGGATCAAAGCCGCAGGATGAATTGGACGAGACCTCGGCCAAATTCCGCACCATGCTCCGGGCGATGGGGCTTTACCAAGATGAGTTGTAAAAAAGGAGGGAACGGATCGTGCTGACTGGATTTACGCCATGGCCGGAAGAATGGGCTGACAAATACCGAAAAGACGGCTGCTGGAAGGATGAGACGTTCGGAGGAATGCTGAAAGAGCGCGCGGCTTTATACGGAAATCAAACTGCCGTGACGTGTAAAGATGTACATTGGACCTACAAAGAATTAGATGAAAGGGCAGATCGTTTAGCGGCGGGGCTGCATAAGCTCGGAATTCAAAAGGAAGACCGCGTTGTCGTTCAGCTGCCGAATATCGCTGAGTTTTTTGAAGTGATTTTCGCGCTGTTCCGGCTGGGAGCGCTGCCCGTTTTCGCGCTGCCTTCTCATAGAAGCAGTGAGATTACGTATTTCTGCGAGTTTGCAGAGGCGAAAGCATACATCATTCCTGATATGCATTCAGGTTTTGATTACAGGGCGCTTGCCAGACAGGTGAAAGACAAACTTCCGGATTTGGCGCATGTCATTGTGGCCGGCGAAGCTGAAGAGTTTCAAGAACTGAGCAGCCTGCATAGAGAGCCTGTTCAGCTGGAAGAGGTAAGCCCGGCGGAAGTCGCCTTTTTACAGCTTTCAGGAGGCAGTACGGGGCTGTCCAAGCTGATTCCGCGAACACACGACGATTACATATACAGTTTGCGCATCAGCGCGGAAATATGCGGCTTGGATCAACACAGCGTTTATTTGGCCGCTCTGCCGACAGCGCATAATTATCCGCTCAGCTCGCCAGGTGTGCTGGGAACTTTATATGCCGGAGGCCGGGTTGTTCTGTCACCGACGCCGAGCCCGGATGACTGCTTCCCGTTAATTGAGAAAGAACGTGTCACGATTACAGCGCTCGTCCCGCCGCTTGCGATGGTGTGGATGGACGCATCCGGTTCGCGAAGTGATGATTTATCAAGCCTTCAAGTGCTGCAGGTGGGAGGCGCCAAATTCAGCGCTGAGGCGGCCCGCCGCGTAAAGAGCGCTTTCGGATGCACCCTTCAGCAGGTTTTCGGAATGGCGGAAGGATTGGTGAATTATACGAGACTGGATGATCCTGAAGAGATCATTGTCAATACGCAAGGCAGACCGATGTCACCTTTTGATGAGGTAAGGGTTTTAGACGATGACGGGCGGGATGTCGCCCCCGGTGAAGCGGGACATTTGTTTACACGCGGCCCTTACACGATTCGCGGATATTATAAAGCGCCTGAACATAATGAAAGATCATTCACAGCCGACGGATTTTATCAGACCGGCGATATCGTCAAACTGACGGCGGACGGCTATATCATCGTCGAAGGGCGTGCGAAAGATCAAATCAATCGGGGCGGTGAAAAAATAGCCGCTGAGGAGGTGGAAAATCACCTTCTTGCGCATCCTGCCGTTCATGACGCGGCCATGGTTTCAATGCCGGACGATTTTCTCGGGGAGCGATCCTGTGTGTTCGTCATCCCGAAAGGAGAAGCGCCGAAACCGGGAGAGCTGAAAGCATTTTTACGTGAGCGCGGATTAGCGGCATATAAAATCCCCGACCGGATTGAATTTATCGCTTCTTTCCCGAAAACCGGCGTCGGCAAGGTCAGTAAAAAGGATCTTCGCGAAACGATCGCCCAAAAAGTAAAGCCGGCTGAAATCAAACAATCTTAAAAAAGGAAGTGTTTACATTGGCTATACCGTCTATTCCCGCATATGCGCTGCCGACAGCGTCAGATATGCCTGAAAATAAAGTATCGTGGACGCTGAATCCGAAACGCGCGGTGCTTCTGATCCATGACATGCAGAATTATTTCGTCGATGCTTTTGCGAAAGGTGAAGCTCCGATCACGGAGGCGGCTGAGAATATCAAAAAAATAAAAGAGCAATGCAAAGCACTCGGCATTCCGGTGGTGTATACCGCGCAGCCGGGCAGCCAAGACCCGGCGGACCGTGCGCTGCTGACGGATTTTTGGGGGCCGGGGCTAAAAAGCGGGCCTTATGAAGAAAAGGTCATTCCGGAGCTTGCCCCGGATGATCAGGACATTGTCCTCACAAAGTGGAGATACAGCGCGTTTAAACGGACGAATCTCCTTGAGATCATGCGTGAAAGCGGCAGAGACCAGCTCATGATTACGGGAATTTATGCACACATCGGCTGTCTCGTCACAGCCTGTGAAGCATTTATGGATGATATCCAAAGCTTCTTTATCGGAGACGCCGTTGCTGATTTTTCTTCAGAAAAACATAAGATGGCCATCGAATATGCGTCTCAGCGCTGCGCTTACACGGCTTTGTCAAACGAAGTGCTGGAGCTGCTGGGCGGCGCGCCGGTTTCTGAAGGAGAAGAGAAGACTTCCGCCGTATTGACAAAAGACCGGGTGCGTGAACAAATTGCGGCGATTCTTCAAGAATCACCGTCTGATATTCCGGATCATGAAGACCTGCTGGACAGAGGTCTTGACTCCGTCAGAATCATGAGCCTTGTCGAACAATGGCGCCGTGACGGAGCTGAAGTGACGTTTGTGGAACTGGCGGAGAACCCGACGCTGGAAGAGTGGTGGAGACTTCTTTCTTCCCGATCTCAAAAAGTCTTGCCGAACGCAGATTATTTATAAAGGGAGAGAATAGAATGCATGATACACAACAGCTGCCTCTGACAGGCGCACAGGCCGGTATCTGGTTTGCGCAGCAGCTTGATCCTGATAATCCGATTTACAATACAGGCGAGTACGTTGAGATAAACGGCGCGATCGATGTGAACATATTTAAAACCGCTCTCGAACGCGTGCTGACGGAAGCCGCGTCATTACACGCCCGCTTCGAAGAGGGAGCAGACGGGCCGAAGCAGATCATCAATCCTCCATTTGAGGCTGCGATCGATGTCATAGATGTGAGTTCAGAAGCTGATCCGAAGCAGGCCGCACTCAGACTCATGCAGACAGATTTGGCTGAGCCCGTTGATATGGCGGCCGGGCCTTTGTTCCGCGACATTTTATTTCAGGCGGGACCGGAACGCTTTTTCTGGTATCAGCGCATTCACCACATTGCGATAGACGGCTACGGTTTTTCACTGCTGGCACGGCGTACGGCGCAAATGTACACTGCAATACGGGAAGGACGTCCGGATAACGGGCGCTCCTTCGGTTCTTTGGACGATCTGGTAAAAGAAGATCAAGAGTACCGCGCGTCTGATCAATTCCTGAAAGATCGGGAATTTTGGATGGAGAAATTTGCGGATGAACCTGATGTCGTCAGTTTGGCAGAAAGAGCGCCGCGAACGTCAACACGTTTTCGGAGAAGCACGGCTTATCTTTCTGAAACGGCTTTACAGCATGTAAAAGCGATTCCGAACTGGCATGAAGCCGTCACGGCCGCAGCGGCGGTATATGTCCACCGGATGACAAACGCAGGGGATATCGTGCTCGGTTTACCGATGATGGGGCGGATCGGCTCAATTTCACTGAATATTCCGAGTATGGTCATGAATCTGCTGCCTTTGCGGCTTTCGCTCCGCCCGGATATGAATTTTCATGAGGCCGTCAGCCAAGTGGCAAAAGAAATCCGAAACATCCGGCGCCATCAGAAATACCGCCATGAAGACATGCGCCGCGACCTTAAATTGCTCGGAGAAAATCGCAGGCTGTTCGGCCCGCAAGTCAATGTGATGCCGTTTGACTACGCGCTTGATTTCGCCGGAGCGCCAGGGACCGTCCATAATTTATCAGCAGGGCCCGTTGATGATTTGTCAATTAACGTTTACGACAGAGCGGACGGAAGCGGAATGCGTGTGGACTTTGATGCGAATCCGGAAGTGTACAGCGCCGAAGATATTGAAAACCATCAAAAACGATTCCTGCTTCTGTTGGAATCAGCTGTGAAAGACCAGACACAAAAAATCGGCACACTCAACCTTCTGCTTGAAAGTGAACGTCTCCGCGTACTGGATAGCTGGAATGACACGCGCAAGGCCGAGAAGCAGAAAAGTCTGCCGGAGCTGTTTTACGAACAGGCCGTAAAAACACCGGACCGGCCGGCAATCATCACCGAAAACGAAGAGCTCAGCTATGCCGAATTGAACAAGCGCGCGAACCAGCTTGCCGGCATGCTAAAGGAAAAAGGGCTCGGACCGGAACAATTTGCCGCTTTGCTGCTTCCGCGGTCACAGGAGTTGGCCGTGGGCATGCTGGCCGTTTTGAAAACGGGAGCCGCATACCTGCCGCTTGATCCTGATTTTCCTTCTGAGCGGATCACATACATGCTCAAAGATGCACAGCCTGCATGCCTGATTACAACGATGGAATTATCCGGCCGCATGCCGGAAGACAGTGATGCAAAAAGGATCATTCTCGATGACCCGGATACGGTAAAAACCGTTGCCGCTCAAAATGCTGACTGTCCCGCTCAGGCGGAATGTTCGCCTTTGCACCCCGCTTATATCATTTATACATCGGGCTCAACGGGCAAACCGAAAGGTGTAGTCGTCACTTTAAAAAGCGTAAGCAATTTCCTCTTATCCATGCGGGAAATGTTTACGCTCGGCGAACAAGACCGCCTGCTTGCCGTTACGACTGCGGCGTTTGATATTTCCGGACTTGAGCTCTTCCTTCCGCTCATCAGCGGGGCGGGGTGCGTCATCGCCCGTAAAGAGACGATTCAGGAACCGCGGGCGCTTGCGCACATGATTCACTCATACGGTATTTCAATCATGCAGGCAACGCCGACATTGTGGCATTCATTAGTCACCAATGAACCGGATTCTCTCCGGGCGCTGCAGGTGCTTGTCGGAGGTGAGGCGCTTCCGAACGCGCTTATGCATGCTCTGCTTGAATCAGGCTGTACGGTGACGAATCTGTACGGGCCGACTGAAACAACAATCTGGTCGGCCGCACAGCCGCTTGCAAAAGGCCATACAGGGGCGCCTCCGATCGGAAAGCCGATTTGGAACACGCGGGTATATGTGCTGGACGCCGCATTGCAGCCCGTCCCGCCGGGAATCGCGGGCGAGCTTTATATAGCGGGCGAGGGGCTTGCCAGAGGTTATTATAACCGTCCTGATTTAACAGCTGAAAGATTCATTGCCGATCCGTACGGGTCCGCGGGCGCGAGGATGTACCGGACGGGAGATCTCGTGCGCTGGCGTGAGGACGGCTCGCTTGATTATATCAGCAGAGCCGATCACCAAATTAAAATCCGCGGGTTCCGGATAGAATTAGGAGAAATTGAGTCAGTGCTGTCGAAATATCCGGGTATTTCGCAGGCCGCCGTCATTGTCCGTGAAGACCAGCCCGGAGATAAGCGGCTGGCGGCTTACGCTGTCGCGGATCAGCCCCTTGATATCGGCAGACTTCGTGAATATATGGGCGAAAGCCTGCCGGATTATATGGTGCCGGGCGCGTTTGTACAGCTGGAAGAATTGCCGCTGACACCGAATAAGAAGCTCGATCGCAGCGCTCTGCCTGCACCTGATTTTTCCGCTGTCCTGTCTGACAGAGGGCCGCGGACGCCGCAGGAAGAAATATTATGCGATCTGTTTGCCGAGGTTCTCGGTCTCGCGCGGGTCGGAATTGATGACGGGTTCTTTGAATTGGGCGGACATTCGCTCTTAGCCGGACGCCTGATGAGCCGGGTCCGGGAGACGATGGGCGCAGAGCTTGGCATCGGCCGTCTGTTTGATACGCCGACCGTTGCCGGGCTCGCCGCACAGCTTGACACCGCAAAGAGTGCGCGGCCTAAGCTCAAGCCGTTTGACCGGCCGGAGCATATCCCGCTGTCATTTGCGCAGCTGCGTCTATGGTTTCTCTACTGTCTTGAAGGGCCAAGCCCGACTTACAACATTCCGGTGATTGTCCGCATGTCAGGCAAGCTTGACCAATCAGCGCTGAAACACGCCTTTTACGATGTTGTCAGCCGTCATGAAAGCCTGCGCACCGTTTTTCCGGAAAATAAGGGATCATCTCATCAGCTCATTTTATCTGCTGAAGAAGCCCGCCCTGTGTTTACAGTGACACGTGCAGACAAAAACGAGCTCCAAGACATGCTTGCCGCTGCGGCACGATATCGGTTTGATCTCGCTAAAGAGCCGGCCGTCCGGGCCGAGCTGTTTGATCATGGTGACGGCGAGTATACGCTGATGGTTCTCCTGCATCACATCGCAGGTGACGGCTGGTCCTTGAATCCGCTCATGCGTGACTTATCCATAGCCTATATCGCCCGGCAAACAGGTGAAAAAGCAGAATGGGCGCCGCTGGCGATTCAATATGCGGATTATGCGCTTTGGCAGCAGCAGCTTTTAGGCAGCGCGTCTGATTCTGAGAGCTTAATTGCGCGCCAGCTGGATTTCTGGAAGAAAACGCTTGAAAATGTACCGGATCAGCTGGAGCTGCCGTCTGATTTTCCGCGTCCCACTGAATCAAGCTACAGGGGCGGCGTCATTCCGGTCAACATCGGCCAAGAGCTTCATGCCCGTCTTCTCTCACTTGCCAGAAATCAGCGCGTAAGCCTGTTTATGGTGCTTCAATCAGGGCTTTCCGCGTTACTGACCCGGCTCGGTGCAGGGACCGATATTCCGATCGGCAGTCCGATAGCCGGCCGCAGTGATGACGCATTAGGAGACCTTGTGGGTATGTTCATTAATACACTCGTACTGAGAACCGATACCTCTGGCGATCCGAGCTTTTGTGAGCTTCTTGAAAGGGTCAGGGAAATGAATCTCGCAGCATATGAACATCAGGACGTGCCGTTTGAACGTCTCGTGGAAGAATTGAATCCGGTTCGTTCCCGGTCAAGACATCCGCTGTTCCAAGTGATGCTCGCATTCCAAAATACGCCTGACCCTGTACTCAGTCTTCCTGATATGGAAACAAGCCTGCAAATCAGCAGTGTCGGATCGTCCAAATTTGATTTGACGCTGGAATTGGCTGAACAGCGCCATGACGACGGCACGCCTGCCGGTATTGAAGGTCTGCTGGAGTTCAGTACGGACTTATTTAGAAAAGAAACGGCTGAAGCACTTGCCGGACGCCTGCTTCTTCTGCTCGAAGATGCCGCATCACATCCGGATAAACCGATCGGAAGCTTAACCATTCTTTCTGATGAAGAGCGCCGGAAGCTTTTGCCGGTTAAACGGGCAAAACAGCATATTCAGCCTCGGCAGACACTGCCTGAACTGTTTGAAATACAGGCCGCCGCAAAATCGGATGAAACGGCGGCAGTTTTTGAAGAGAGCGGACTCACTTATAAAGAGCTGAATGAAAGAGCCAATCAGCTCGCGCACATGATGATTGCCTGCGGCGTCGGCCCGGAGCAGTTTGTCGCACTGGCGCTGCCGCGTTCTTTAGATATGATTGTCGGGCTGTTAGCCGTCCTGAAGACGGGGGCAGCGTATCTGCCGCTTGATCCTGATTATCCCGCGGACCGCATTGCTTTTATGTTACATGATGCCAAGCCTGTATTTATGCTCACCAACCGTGAAGGCGCAAGTAAGCTCTCTATCGAAAGCGGCATGCCGGCCTTCATCCTGGATGATCCGCAGAATAAAGAAACACTTGAGCGATATGCCGTCAAGAACCCTGCGGACGCTGACCGGATTCGTCCGCTGTCGCCGCTTCACCCGGCCTATGTCATTTACACGTCGGGATCAACAGGTGTGCCGAAAGGTGTCATCATTCCGCACAGCAATGTTATCAGGCTGTTTGAGTCGACGCGGCATTGGTATCACTTTCATTCTGATGATGTATGGACGATGTTTCACTCCTACGCTTTCGATTTCTCTGTCTGGGAAATGTGGGGGCCGCTGCTTCACGGCGGACGTCTCGTCGTCGTGCCGCATGACATCAGCAGATCGCCGGAAGCGTTTTTACATCTCCTCGTGAAAGAGCGGGTAACCGTGCTTAACCAAACGCCGTCAGCGTTTTACCAGCTGATGCATGCGGAAAAAGAACACAAAGAGCTGGGGCGTCAGCTCGCACTCAGATATATCATCTTCGGCGGCGAGGCGCTTGAGCTGAGCCGGCTTGAGGATTGGTACAGCCGCCACGCGGACAATCAGCCGGTGCTCGTGAATATGTACGGCATTACGGAAACGACGGTGCACGTCAGTTACCTTGAATTAGACAAAAACATTGCCGAACTGAGAGCAAACAGCCTCATCGGCTGCGGCATTCCTGATCTGAACGTATATGTGCTTGATGACCGGCTGGAGCCTGTGCCCCCGGGCATCACGGGCGAAATGTATGTGGCCGGAGGAGGCGTGGCACGCGGCTACTTAGGGCGGCAAAGCCTGACCGCCGAACGCTTTGTGGCTGATCCGTACGGCCCGCCGGGAACGAGGATGTACCGGACGGGGGATTTAGCCCGTCTGCGGACGGACGGTTCTCTTGATTATATGGGCAGGGCGGACCACCAGATTAAAATCCGCGGCTTCCGGATTGAATTGGGAGAAATCGAAGCGGTTCTCGTCAAACATCCGGATGTCGAGGATGCCGCCGTAGTCGTCCGTGAAGACCGGCCGGGAGATAAACGGCTGGCCGCCTACCTTGTCCGATCTGTCGGCAGCACCTTGGACACAGGAAACATGCGCCGGTTTGCCGAAGAAAGCCTGCCGGATTACATGATTCCGTCAGCTTTTGTCCAAATGAATGAACTGCCGCTGACACCGAATGGAAAGCTTGACCGAAAAGCGCTTCCTGCGCCTGACTTCCAAACGGAGGTCACCGACCGGGGACCGAGAACGCCGCAGGAAGAAATGCTTTGTGAGCTGTTCGCAGAGGTGCTTCATCTGCCGCGTGTCGGTATTGATGACAGATTTTTTGATTTAGGCGGTCATTCTTTGCTTGCGGTTCATTTAATGAGCCGTATTCGGGAAGCGATGGGAGCCGAGCTGAGTATCGGAACATTATTTGAAGCTCCTACGGTGGCAAGCCTTGCTGAAAGACTTGAGTCAGGAACGGGCGCAAGCGCGCTTGATGTTCTTCTTCCGCTCAGAACGGCAGGAGAAGAAACACCGTTGTTCTGTGTCCATCCGGCCGGCGGTCTCAGCTGGTGTTATGCCGGGCTGATGTCTTCTTTAGAGGCTGATTATCCGATATACGGCTTACAGGCGAGAGGCATCGGAAAAAAAGAATCGCTTCCGCAAAGCCTAGATGACATGGCGGCGGATTATATTGAAAAAATCCGCACCGTGCAGCCGAAAGGGCCGTACCGTCTGCTCGGCTGGTCTCTCGGAGGGAATGTCATTCAGGCCATGGCGACACAATTACAGAGCCGGGGTGAAGAGGTTTCGCTTTTGGTGATGCTTGACGCGTATCCGAATCATTTTCTGCCGATAAAAAATGCGCCTGATGACGAGGAAGCCGTCATCGCGCTGCTCGCCCTGGGAGGGTACGACCCGGACAGCCTCGGTGATCAGCCGCTTGATTTTGACGCCGCGCTGACCATTCTCCGCCGTGAGGGAAGCGCATTAGCCAGCCTGGACGAGTCAGTGATGATGAATCTGAAAGACACGTACATTAATTCTGTCGGGCTGTTAGGAACATACAAGCCGAAACCGTTCCACGGAGATGTGCTGTTCTTCAGATCAACGATTATTCCGGAGTGGTTTGACCCGATTGAGCCGGATACTTGGAAACCGTATATTACGGGGAAAATCGAGCGGTATGACTTAGACTGCCGCCATAAAGATATGTGCCAGCCGGGCCCGCTTGCCGACATTGGCGCGATTCTGGCAGAGAAATTAAACGGACGGCGTACAGTCCGGTAAAGAAAGGAAAGAGATGATATGACAAATCCATTTGAACGGGAAGACGGCTCATACCATGTGCTCGTCAATGCTGAAGGCCAGTACTCACTGTGGCCGGCCTATCTGGATGTGCCGGACGGCTGGGAAACCCGCCTCACGAATGAAACCCGCCCCGTTTGTCTCGAATATATTGAAACAAACTGGCGTGATATGAGGCCGGAAAGCCTGAAACAGGCCGAAGCCGCTAAAATGTAATAAGAAAAGCCTGCCGTTATTTCGGCAGGCTTTTTATGCGGACATCAGCCGTTAAGCTGTGTATGATCACAAAATGTATAAGGGTGGCCTTCTTCATTCGTGCACCATGACTGAGACAGAAAAGCCAAAAAGACCGCGGCCCACTGGTCTGCAAACTGGATTAAAATACCGCCGTCGTGCCACGTTCCGTTATCCTTCTTCCAGCGTGTATCAATTGGGTTTCCCTGATTCATATGAATATTATGCATGCCGTTTGTCGGCTTGAACCCGAAAATCTTATCAGCGCCCGGCTCCGGCCCGAATTTAGAGCCGTAAATATAGACGGTGGCTTTTTCTGATTTGGCTTTTTGCATGTACGTCTCAATAAAGTCATTTAAGTCATTATCCGGACCGGTGACTTCATGCGGGAGGGGCACCATGTTCCGGGGATCAAACAATCCGCCGCGGACATAATCCAGCGCCAGCTCACGGCTGGTTTCATCAATTGGGGTATATCCATACGGAATGTTGGGCAGCAGGGTGATCGCGCTTGCGTCAAAATGATCGCGTGCCGCATACAGAACCTCTGATTCTTTTGAACTTGACATGACATTGATCGCACAGCGATAGCGCGTATCAGGCTCGCCTAGCACCTCGACTTGAAAATGCGGAGAATCATCATCTGTTTCCCTTTTCATATCTGACACAGTGCCTTTTAATACACCATAGTGCTGAACAGCCATATGAATCCTCCTTTTTCTTCCGGGATATGAATTGATATTCGAGACAGGGGGCCGTTTTTCCTTTTATGAGAAAGAAAAAAGGACAGCCCGCTGATCAGGCTGTCCTCTTCATATCTATTAAGCTTTTGCAGCCGAACCTTGCATTGCTTTTTCAGCAGGCACGTAGTCATAGCCTAAGTCTTTGGCTACCGCTTCATACGTGACATGTCCGTTAGCCGTATTTAAGCCCGCTTTAAGCGCAGGGCTGTCTGCAATGGCTTGTGCCGCGCCTTTATTGGCGATTTGAAGCGCGTAAGGAACGGTTACATTCGTTAATGCGAGCGTAGACGTACGCGGTACGGCGCCCGGCATATTGGCGACAGCGTAGTGAACGACGCCGTGTTTTTCGTAAGTCGGATTATCGTGGGTTGTAATATGATCAACGGTTTCCACAATGCCGCCCTGATCGATGGCAACATCAACAATGACGGAACCCGGTTTCATTTGTTTAACCATTTCTTCCGTAACGAGAGTCGGCGCTTTGGCTCCCGGGATGAGCACGGCGCAGATCAGAAGATCCGCTTCCGCGACGGAATCTGCAATATTTACAGGGTTTGACATCAATGTTTTAATCTGATGCCCGAAAATATCATCAAGCTGACGCAGTCGGTCTGCGTTCAAATCGATCATTGTCACATCGGCACCGAGTCCGACAGCCATTTTCGCGGCATTTGTTCCGACGCCGCCCCCTCCGATGATCGTGACTTTTCCGCGGGATACACCCGGTACGCCGGCTAATAAAATTCCTTTTCCGCCCTTTGGTTTTTCAAGAAACTGAGCCCCGATTTGCGCGGCCATTCTGCCGGCCACTTCGGACATCGGCGTAAGCAGCGGAAGGGAACGTCCGTCCGTTACCGTTTCGTACGCGATAGCTGTCACGCCTTTTTCTGTAAGCGCTTTAGCTAATTCCGGCTCTGCAGCTAAATGAAGGTAAGTGAATAAGACCAGACCTTGACGGAAATACGCATACTCTTCAGCCAGCGGTTCTTTTACCTTCATGACCATTTCCGCATCCCATACTTGCTTTCTGTCCTCCAGAATTTCCGCCCCTGCTGATACGTAATCTTCATTTGTAAAGCCGCTTCCGAGTCCCGCTCCGGATTCCACAAGAACCCGATGGCCGTTTCCGATAAGCTGTGAAACGCCTCCAGGTGTTAATGCCACTCGATTTTCATTGTTTTTGATTTCCTTTGGAACCCCGATAATCATGTCTGTTTCCCCCAATGTTTGTGTGATGCTTCAAGTGTAGCGCGATTTTTGCGAAAATTCTTTGTTTGAAACAGAAAATAAAAAAACACGGATTTGTGAAATTTCACGAACCCATGCTGCGAAGTTTGATATCAAGGTAAATCGTAAACTTTTCATTCACATTTTTTAAGTCGATTTCTGCGATCTGGCTGATTCTTTTCAGCCTGTAATTCAATGTATTGACATGGATGTTAAGCGCTTTAGCGGCGGTGTTGACGTTGCTGTCGGCATCAATAAAATGTTCGAGCGTTTTTACCATATCGGCTTGGTGCTCCCTGTCATACTGCTCAAGCTTTGACAGGGAATAGTTCATATAGCCGCTGTGCTTACGTTTTTCATCCAACACATCCAGGTACTGATAAATGCCGAGTTCCGAAAAGCTGAAAAGGTGTTTGGTTTCTCTCACAAACCGCTCTTTCGCTTTTAATACGGAAAGCGCTTCCTGATAGGAGCGGTAAACATAAGAAATCGATTCGTAAATACCGCCGACCGCAATCGACGCATCCTCAATTTTATATCGTTCCTTCAGCTGTTTTTGAATATGAAGGGCGAAGTGCTTTACATCTTTAAAAGGCTGATCGGTTTTCGGCGCGGCTAATAAGATTAATTCATTTGAATCAACAGTCGCCAGCATGACATGAATCTGCTGTGTCGTTTCCTGCAAATATTGCAGCTGCTGTTCCGTCTTTTCAGTCAGCTCATCATGTAAACGGATGATCATGACGCTGAACACGGACGGCAGCGCCATTCCGAGCTTATGAAACCCTTCGGCCATTTCGGCTTCCTGATAAATATGGCCGGTCAGCATTTTCCAAAAAAACTCCTGGCCCCGCTCTTCGATTTTCGTTTTGCGGATCTGCAGGTGCAAAAGCTTGTTCCGCACCGCTTTGGCTGCCAGCTGAAGTGTCTTCAGATCTTCGTCATTGAGCTTTTTTTTGATCTCAAGCGCCCAAATAAATCCGAGAACCTGACTGTTTTTCCAGATGGAAATCGCCACGCGGTTGCTCAGGCCCACCTCGTCAATTTCTTTCACTTTGATCGGCTGGTCCGTTTTTAAAAGGGCCGGAATGGTTCCGTCTTTCCAGAGTTTGTTGATGACTTTTTCCGGCACCCTCCGCCCGATAATCGTCGACGTCCGGGCCGGATCTGTACAATCGCTGTGCGTGCTGTATGCAAGCAGTTTATGATTAACGTCTTCTATTGTAATGGGGCATTGAAGAACTTCACTGATATGGTCGGCAACATCTTCAAGCCTGTCGAAACTGTACTTAAATGGATCCTTTGGATTGGTCATCTGTATCCCTACTTTTTCATAGCTTCATATCTTGATCTTACCATCTTGCTTTTCAGACTGAAAGGCATCTTTGCAGGGAAATGGACTAGGACAATGAGATCATTCGATGAAAACGAAAATAATAAGAAAATCATACTATTGTATTTACAAAATGTGTAAATATGACGAAAAATCCAATATATCATAAGACTCATTTTGTAAAATTAAAACAGATTTGTTTGACTGTGCCGATTGGTTGTTTTTATAATAATGACGTTCAAAAAATAAGTGAATTAGCCCATATTTAGGCTGATGACACAGGAGGGTATAAGGAATATGTCTGGATTAATTCGTGTCACACCCGAAGAGCTAAGAGCGATGGCTAAGCAATATGGCGTTGAAAGTCAGGAAGTCATGAATCAGGTTGACCGCCTGAACCGCATGATTTCTGATTTGAAAGGCATGTGGGAAGGTGCTTCAAGTGAAGCATTTGCAGATCAATATGAGCAGCTGAAACCTTCATTTATTAAAATGTCTGAATTGCTTCAAGATGTGAATCATCAGCTCGATCAAACGGCAAATACGCTTGAGTCTACTGACCAAGATATCGCTAACCAAATTCGCGGATAATAAGATGAATGAAGAAACGGAGCGCCTGATTCAATCAAGAAGACGGCGCTCTTTCTATGTAAGGGTGATATGAATATGTATATCGATATTACAATAGATTTAACACATTATAACGGCAGCGTCTTCGATCTCAGATTGTCAGATTACCATTCTGTGAAAAAAGTCATTGATATTGCCCGGCAGGCTCAGCATGTATCCGTTCCGCCGCGTGAAGGCTATTGGATCAGAGTGGTCAATAAAGAAGCGGTTTTTTCCGGAGAACAAAAGCTATCTGACTGCGG
Organism: Bacillus sp. EB106-06-01-XG163; assembly: GCF_058791615.1. Classification (NCBI taxonomy): domain Bacteria; kingdom Bacillati; phylum Bacillota; class Bacilli; order Caryophanales; family Bacillaceae; genus Bacillus; species Bacillus sp. EB106-06-01-XG163. The sequence continues at coordinate 89,271 of NZ_JBYTDS010000006.1, read as the reverse complement.
CATTACGAACGGAGACCGCCTTGAAATTTTATGAAAGGACATGGTGGAATGACAGGTCATAACAGATCTTATTTAGAAACAGAATTAGACGCCGTCCGGGAAGAAACCGAATCAGGCTTCACGTTCACCTTCCAGCGGGAAAAAATCAAGCTTCTTGACGGGCTGGAAGCAAACGTGATTAAAGATGCTGATCCTTTTTTTCAAAAAGAGGTCTCAGTTTCAGAAGACGAAGTAACCATCACAATCAAACCTCCTTCTTCTTATCAGGCTTTCCGCTATATAAAAGGAAAAGATAAAAAAAGCAGGTGGCAATTTGCCTACCGTCTCGTCCAAGCCGTGAAACAGCATAAGCTGAAACGTCTCAATCTGATTGCCGCCCCTGAAAATATCGTGTTTGATAAAGCGCTGACGCCTTACTTTCTTCATTACGGCGTAAAGGAGAGCCTTCCGCCTTATGAGGAAGATAGAGAAAGGGTGTTAAAAGAGCTCAAAGCCTGTGCGGCGCTTGCAGCTGACGGGGCGTACACCTTCGATGAATATTTGAAGTACAAGGAGACGCTTCACTTCTCTCCTGAGGTGAAAAGCGTGCTAGAGGCGGAGACGATTGAAGAACTGGAAGAAACCATTCAAACCGCAATTGATTCCCTCGAAGAAAGGGACAAGACATACATAAAACTGCCGAAAAAGAAATGGAAAATCCAAAGATACGCCGGTCTGGCGCTTGCCGTCCTCCTTGTGCCGACACTTCTTTACTCCTTATACGTTCTGTTTTTCGCCCAGCCGAAGCAAGAGGCAATTACGGAAAGCAACCGCTATTTTTTAAATCAGCAGTACAGCAAAGTCATTGACACACTCGCCAAATACGATGCGGAAAGCCTCCCGGAATCTGTCCAGTACGAGCTTGCTTCCTCTTATGTGGCAGTTGAAAATCTGAGGGAAGAGCAGCGGAAAAACATCGGGAATCTGGTCACGCTGCAATCAGACCCGAAGCATTTCCTTTATTGGATTGATATCGGCAGAGGGGAAAATGAAGAAGCCATCAAAATCGGCCGCAATCTTGAGTACAACCCGTACATCTGGCTCGGACTTACAAAATATAAACAGCAATTATTAGCGGATGACAGTATGAAAGACGACGAAAAGCAGAAAGAACTGGACGCCGTGGAAAGCGAGCTTGCGAAGGCGAAAAAAGAGGCGGAGGAGCAGCATAAAGAAGCGGAGGAAAACGGTGACACCGCCGAAGCTTCCGCCGGACAGGATGAAAGCAAACAAGACAAAGCGAAAGATAACAAAGAGAACGACAAGAAAGATGAGAAAAAAGATGAAAAAAAATAACAGCACACATCAAATGGCCGCAGGTAACGATCAGGCTGTCAGGAGGTTCGCCATATGAGTCTGTTATGGGTCTTTTACCGAGAGCACGTACAAAAGATTCAGCTGTCTGAACTCCCGCCGTCTCAGCCGATTACGATCGGTCCGGATATGAAAGATACAATCACGGTCGGCACACTTCCGTTACGGCAAAACGCCGCAACCCTTTATCGAAAAGAAACAGATCGTTATGATGTTTTCCTGGGAAATAACTGTGCCGGCGAATTGACAATAGGAAATGAAATGCCCTGCCGGATTGAAGAAGAGACGATGCGGCTTCTGCTCACCCCTGACAAAGAAGAATCCTCCGTTTATTTTATCGGCGGGAAGGATGAGATCGTTTTCTCATCAGAAACAGAGGAAGCGGATATATACAAAGAGCCGTCCTCCGCTCAAACAGGGGCTTTTTATCTGCGAAAGTCGGGAGGATGCTGGTCTGTCGTCCCTGATGGCCAGGACGTTTATGTGAACGGAATACTTGCAGAAGCTCCCGAAAGGCTCCGGACGGGAGATGAGCTGCTGTGGAATTTTCTGCGTGTGAGGCTGACGGAGGACGACCTTTTAGAAGTCGTTCATCACGAAAAGCTTCAAACCGGTTTAACCAAAACGGTAAAACCAAGCACCGAAATGAAAAAGAAATACCCGCAATATCGAAGAACGCCGCGCATGGTCTACGATCTTCCAGAAGACCGCGTTTCATTCAGCTTTCCCTCGCAGGAAAGCGAACAGAATAACCGGGGGCTGTGGCTCGTCATTCTGCCTCCTTTGGTCATGCTGGTTGTAATGGGGGTTGTCGCCATTATACAGCCGAGGGGCATATTCATCCTTGTCTCTTTGGCGATGTTTATGATGACTCTCATTACGTCCACCGTGCAGTATTTCCGTGAAAAAAACCAGCGGAAAAAACGGGAGGAAAAACGGGAGCGTGTGTACAAGCAGTATTTGGAAAGCAAACGGAAAGAGCTTCAGATGCTGTCGGAAAAACAGCTGCAAGTGCTGACGCATCATTTTCCCCCGTTTGAAAAAATGAAATATTTAACTTCTGAAATCAGCGGCCGCATTTGGGAGAAATCGCTGGAAAGCAGGGATTTTCTGATGCTTCGACTCGGAACGGGCACGGTCCCGGCAAGCTACGAGATTTCAATGAGCGGCGGAGACCTTGCGAACCGTGATGTGGATGACTTGATGGAGCAGTCGCAGCACATGCAGCGTGTGTATAAAGATATCCGCCATGCGCCCGTGACCGTTGATTTACAAGAAGGGCCGATGGGGCTTGTCGGGAAACCTCAGATCGTCAAAAATGAAATTCACCAGCTGATCGGCCAGCTCGCGTTCTTCAACAGCTACCATGATCTGCGATTTGTCTTTATCTTTCATGAGGACGAATATAAGGAATGGGAATGGATGAAGTGGCTGCCGCAATTTCAGCTGCCTCATATGTACGCGAAAGGATTTATTTACAATGAACAGACCCGCGATCAATTGTTATCGTCCATTTACGAGCTGCTGCGGGAGCGGGATTTGGAAGAAGATAAAGAAAAGAAGATCTTCCAGCCGCATTTTGTCTTTGTCATCACAAATCAGCAGCTGATCGCAGAGCACGTCATTTTAGAATACATCGAAGGCCGACATGAGCATCTCGGCATCTCGGCAATCATCGCCGCGGAAACGAAGGAAAGCCTGGCGGAAAACATTCACACCCTCGTCCGCTACATTAATGAAGATGAGGGAGACATTCTCATTCAGCAGAAAAAAGCGGTGCAGATCCCGTTTAAGCTGGACAGGCACGAACGGACAAACAACGAGCGGTTTTCCCGGACGCTTCGGACATTGCACCATCAGGTCGGAATGACGAATTCCATTCCTGAAACGGTCTCATTTCTGGAGCTGTTTCATGCGAAGGAAGTAAAAGAAATCGGCATCAGGCAGAAGTGGGAGACAAGTGAGTCTGCAAAATCGCTGGCTGTTCCGATCGGCTATAAAGGAAAAGACGACATCGTCTATTTAAACCTGCATGAAAAAGCGCACGGGCCGCACGGATTGCTGGCGGGAACGACCGGCTCCGGGAAAAGTGAATTTCTGCAAACGTACATCCTGTCATTGGCCGTTCACTTTCACCCGCATGAAGCGGCGTTTTTGCTGATTGACTATAAGGGCGGAGGAATGGCCCAGCCGTTCCGCAAGATGCCGCACCTTCTCGGAACCATCACGAATATTGAAGGAAGCAGAAACTTCAGTATCAGGGCGCTTGCATCCATTAAGAGCGAGCTGAAAAAACGGCAGCGTCTGTTTGATCAATATCGCGTCAATCACATCAATGACTATACAAAGCTGTATAAACAGGGAGAAACGGAGATTCCGATGCCGCACCTGTTTTTGATTTCAGATGAATTCGCCGAGCTGAAAAGCGAAGAGCCTGACTTTATCAGGGAGCTTGTCAGCGCGGCCCGCATCGGACGGAGCCTTGGTGTGCATTTAATTCTCGCCACGCAAAAGCCGGGCGGCATCATTGACGACCAAATATGGAGCAACTCACGCTTTAAGGTCGCGCTGAAAGTGCAGGATGCAAGTGACAGTAAAGAAATCCTGAAAAACAGTGATGCGGCGAATATTACGGTCACCGGACGCGGCTACTTGCAAGTCGGAAATAACGAAGTGTATGAGCAGTTCCAGTCTGCCTGGAGCGGCGCCCCTTACATGGAAGATGTATACGGCACCGAGGATGACATTGCCATCGTTACCGACACCGGCTTAATCCCGCTGTCTGAGGTGGATGCGGATGATGCGGCGAAAAAAGACGCCCCGGCAGAAATAGAAGCCGTAGTCGAAGAAATCGAGCGGATTCAAAATGAAATGGGCATTGAAAAGCTGCCGAGCCCGTGGCTTCCGCCGCTTGCCGAACGTATCCCGCGCACGCTTTACCCTGCGCAGGAAAAAGACCGCTTCTTCATCGCCTGCGTGGATGAGCCTGATCAGCAAAGACAGGCGCCTCTCGCTTATACGATGATGGATGACGGCAACATCGGCATTTTCGGCTCATCCGGCTACGGCAAGTCAGTGGCTGCCATCACCTTTCTGATGAACTTCGCGGAAGGATACACGCCGGAAGAGCTTCATATGTACATCTTTGATTTCGGAAACGGCACGCTTCTGCCATTGGCGAAGCTTCCGCACACCGCAGACTATTTCTTAATGGATCAAATGAGAAAGATCGAAAAATTCATGATCCGCATCAAGGAAGAAATCGAGCGGCGGAAACGGCTGTTCAGAGAAAAAGAAGTCAGCCATATCAAAATGTACAATTCGCTCAGTGAAGAAGAGCTGCCGTTTATATTTATCACAATTGACAATTTCGACATCGTAAAAGATGAAATGCATGAATTAGAAACGGAATTTATCCAGATTTCACGCGACGGGCAAAGCTTAGGCATTTACTTCCTGCTGACTGCAACGAGGGTAAACGCCGTCCGCCAGTCGCTGTTAAACAACATAAAAACGAAAGTCGTCCATTATTTAATGGATCAGTCAGAAGGATACTCCATTTACGGGCGTCCGCCGTTCAGTCTCGAACCGATCCCGGGCCGCGTGATGATCCAAAAAGAAGAACTGTTTTTCGCGCAAATGTTTCTTCCGGCTGAAGCGGAAAATGACCTCGAGATGTTCCAGGCGCTGAAAGCCGATGTCAAAGCATTAGCTGAGCGCCACGCCGGAACAGCCGGCCCAGACCCGATTCCGATGCTTCCGGATAGGCTGACGGCCGGCGAATTTTCACTCCGTCTCGGCCCGGATCAAGAACCGTTCCGCATTCCTGTCGGGCTTCATGAGGAAAAGGTCAGCCCTGTGTACTTTGATCTGGGCAAAAATAAGCATTGCCTTATCTTAGGCCAGACACAGCGGGGAAAAACAAATATCCTGAAAGTGATGCTGAATCACCTGCTGCGTGAAGGTACGGAACAGGTCGGGCTGTTTGACTCGATTGACCGCGGACTGTCGCAGTATGCGCAGGAAACAAAAGTCAGCTATCTGGACACAAAAGAAGACGTCCGGCAGTGGATCGAAACGGCAGAAGCCATTTTCACGGAGCGCGAAGCTCAGTATGCGCAGGCCGTCAAAAATGGCGATGTGCACAAACTCAGTTTCTCTCCGGTCGTGTTAATGGCCGACGGCATTACAAGATTCCAGCAGACGATCGACACCGCCATTCAGGACAAGCTGGCGATGTTTATGAAATCTTACGCGCATGTGGGCTTCAGTTTTATCCCGGCGGGCAATCACAGCGAATTCTCAAAAGGCTATGATTCCTTAACGACGGAAATGAAACAGATCCGCCACGCGATGCTGCTTGTGAAAAAATCCGAACAAAATGTCATTCCGCTGCCTTACCAAAGGCAGGAACCGGACATTCAGCCGGGCTTCGGCTATTTGGTTGAAAACGGGAAAGAGCAAAAAATCCAAATACCTTTATGTTCAGCGGAAAGGGAGGCCGTCAGATGACTGAACAACGAAAAAGCCTGATCAAATTAATAGCCGCGGTCGTCATCATTCTGCTGCTGCCGGTGCTGTTTTTTCGGTTTATCGGCGATGACCCGGGAAAACAAAAAATCAACGCCACCCGCCAAATCGCAGTCGTGAATGAAGACATGGGCTTACAAACAGATGAAAATGAGGAAGAGGAATCCGTCCATTTCGGCAAAGAAGTAGCGGCCGCTCTCGGCGGCCGTCCGGATTATTCATGGACGGTTGTCAACAGGAGCGCGGCTGAAAACGGTCTGGCGGCTAAGAAGTATGACGCCGTCGTTTACATTCCATCCGATTTTTCAAAAGACATCTTAAGCTATGACAAGGAGCGTCCGCAAAAAGCCACGCTGACATTCAATATTCAAAGCAACCTGAACGCCGTCAACAAAGAAAAGGTGCAGCGTGAGCTAGAAGACGCCCAAAAATCAATGAATAAAAAAATGTCGGCATTATATTGGAATTTCGTCTCGCAAAAAGTGAACAATGTCCGAGGCGATTTTGACAAGATCGTCAATAAAGAATCAGAGTTTCAAAACGTCATGTACAACTTTTACAAGCCGAGCTCCAATGACTTGGCAGGTGAAATCAAACGGCAAAAAGACCTGATTGACGAACTGAAAAAATCAATGAATGAAGCGCAGGGCGCGGCAAAAGAAAAATTGACTTCGGCAGATGAAGCCAAAACCACGCTTAAAGACTTTGCCGACACGGTCGAGCGCTATAAACAATATCAAGAAAATCAGAAAAAACTGCTGATGGCCGCGCAGGAACAAAACCAAAAGCAAATCACAACCGGACTGAATGCCATTAAAGCACAGCAGGCCGCCAACCAGTTCAGCACGATGATGAGCGGGCTGTCTTCAGGCATAAACCGGGCGCAGACACAGCTTGACCAGACGGGATCGGCTCTTCTTGCCGCTCAACAGGTGAGAGAAGCGCAGGTTCCTGATCAGGAACACGGGATGGCGAATATTCAATCCAATTTACTGGACAATTATTTGACTCAATATAAAGCTCAAGCAAGATTTGAAACACTGAACAGTATCCAAACCCTTATGAAAAGGGATCGGCCGGCATTAACCGTTCCGGAAAAGGACCCGGGTGATGACGGCTCGGATGAACCGAAAGAAGAAGAAAAACCGGAAGAAGAAAAACCGGAAGAAGAAAAACCCGGCGATCTGAAAATGGACCTTGACGATCAGCGTGACGAATTAAAACGCATCTCCGCTGAAATCAATCACATTTCTGACGGATTAAAAGAACCGGAAAAAGAAAAACCGGAACCGGAAAACCCGGGCCAAGGCGATGACGGTGAAAACTCCGGCGATACCGATCCGGATAACGGAACGAATCCCGGAGAAGACGGAAAAACGGAAGACGGCACAAAAGAAGAGCAGCCTGCTTCCGATAACACAGGCGATCAGGAGCCAAAAACCGTCCAGGCCGCGACAGCCGCTAAAAACGTCACTCCGCCTGCTGATGAGCCGGCGGACGACCCGAACGATTCTGAAGGGGACGGCGGCACGGACATATCTGAGGCGAAAGAAAGGCTGAACCAAGCCGCAGAGCGCATTCAGCAAATTGAAAAAGAGCTGGAAGAGAAACAGCAGACTCATAATGAAGAACTGAAAAAACGTCTCGATGCTCTTGATGAAGAAATCCAAGGCCTTCAAGACCAGATTGATGACGTCAAAAAACGTGCAAAGAAAAAGCTAGAGGAATTGAAAGAAACGAGAAAACAAGACTTCAATACCGTTTACAGATTGATTGTAAGAACAGAACAGAACATTTTGAACTACCCGTCATTGGATAGCGGCCGCAAATCTGCTCTTGAACAGATATTTGCCGCTGACATTAATACAAAAAAGATATCCGATTTAATGAGTTACTATAATGATTTATCCCTGTATGAGGCCACACTCTATCACTCTCTTGACGCGGGCTCGCTGCCTGATGTGAAAAACAGGGTGCTGAAAGCCCAGCAAGGCGAAGTCCAAACCGTTCTCGCCATCAAACCGGAAGAAACAGCAAGCTGGGAAAATCTAAAAAACAACAAAATGCAGACAGATGAAGACATCAGCAATTTCATTAAAGGCATGACCGAATTCTCGGATAACTACAGCTCGTATATCAGAGATGAACAAGCCGGAGTGCTCGATGAGCTCGCCAGCATTTCAGACAGCGCGGCGAAAGCATCCGATCAGCTGGCTGAAGGCGCCGTGCAGGAAGCGGCCGCGTTCAGCGGAGACGGATTAACCGGAACGATGGCGCTCGGCGCTCAGGATACCGTCGGCCGCGAAGTCCTGCAAATGTCTGACACGATGGGCCATCTGTCAGAACGCCAGTCCGGCATCATTAGCTATACCGACAATATGCAGCAAAGCGTAAATGATGTCCAGCATAAAGCGGACACCCTGAACAGCAACTGGGGCAAAAACGTCGATTCCACGAAATTGATCAGAAATGACGTGTACGGCATTTTAGGGAACGCGCTCGTTGACGGACAGGAAAACGGCTATGTTTACGATTATCTCGCCAACCCGCTTAAAATCAGCGGAGAGGTGCCGGAAGACCGGGTTCAGAATGTTCCGCCGGTCGTCATTTTGGTGATCGTCCTGATCAGCAGTCTTCTGATCGGCTATTTCAGCTCGTATTATCAGCAGGCGCCGCTTCTTGTCAAAGGCGCGCTCTTTGGGATTTTAAACATTATGGTCGGATTGATGATCAGTCTGTTCGGTCTGAATATCTACTCGCTTCCGGACGATCAGACGATTAAATGGTCAGTCTTTACGATTCTCTTGCTTGCGGCGAGTTCAGCTTTTATCCGGGCAGCCTTTGTCTTCAGCTCAATCACCGGATGGATTGCATCATCCGCGCTCATTCTCTTTTATGTGGCGCCTTTGATCGACCTGATTATGCCGAACTTCACCTTTGACAGTCCGGTTTCGAAAGTCTATATCGATATTCAATACGGAACGGGCCATCTGTTTGCGATGGGGGTAACGGTTCTTGCGATCATTACGCTGATTGCGGCGGCGCTTCCGCTCGTCATTCGGCTGTTTGCGGAAAAAACGGTGGAAAGTGATCAGTCTTATGAGGCGTAACACGTTCATGGAAAAAGGATTGCTGCTGTTTGCTCTCTCCTTTTTCCTTTTCCTTCCCCAAGCCGCAGCCGCGAATGAGGAAAATACTGATGTCAAGCCGAATGAATATGAAAAGAAAGACATTGAAATTCGTACGGATTACCTGCACGACGATGCCTACTCCGAGGAAAAAACGGCGCTTCCGAAAGAACAGAAGGATATTACCTTTGATCAGCCGGCCGAAAACCCGGATGACAAACTGATATCAAAGTTGTTTACATCGTCAGACACGGAGGCGAATACGATCAAAGCGCAATCGAAAAAACTGGGTATCACATTTGCCGAGCCTGCGGTGCGGCATACCTCGGCAGATATGGAAACGGAGGAGAAAAAGACTTCTTATCTGCTGCCTGTCATTTATGCCGTCTTGATCCTCCTCGGGATTGCGGCGATGATCTATTTGATCCCGAAAGTCACGGCGCAGGAAAAGGCAAAGCGGTAAACGGATCGCTTGTGTTTGCGGGAAGACAGCCCGTAAAATAAGAAAAAAAGGAGGAGTTTCATGCAGTTTTTTCTTATAACAGGCGCGTCAAAAGGCTTGGGCCGGGCGCTGACGGAACAGGCGCTGCAAGAAGGAGCCGAAGTCGCCGCGCTTTCAAGAACGATAAGCGGGGAAAAGCGTGAGGGGCTGACAGAATACAGTGTTGATTTAACCGATCTGGCAGATACAGAGCGGCAGATGAAGGCGATTCTTGATCAAGCAGAGGAGAAGGGGTACTCCGCCGTCACACTGATCAACAATGCCGGAATGGTGGAACCGATCAAGCGGGCGAAAGAGGCTTCCGCCGAAGAATTAAACCGCCATTACACCCTTAATCTGACGGCGCCCGTTTTGCTCAGCCAAATGTTCACAAAGCGTTTCGAAGCGTTCAGCGGCAGCAAAACAATTGTCAACATCACATCGGGCGCGGCGAAAAATCCTTATAAAGGATGGAGCGCGTATTGCAGCTCAAAAGCGGGGCTTGATATGTTTACGAGAACATTTGGGTTTGAACAGGAAGATGAAGAGCTGCCGGTCCGCATGATCTCATTCTCGCCGGGAGTGATGGATACAGACATGCAGGCCGTCATCCGTTCTTCGTCAAAAGAAGATTTCCATGACATCGAGCGGTTCCGCAATCTGAAAGAAACGAAAAACCTCAGAAGCCCGGAATACATCGCCGGCGTCATTCACTCACTGATCGCGGGCGAGCCGGAAAACGGACGGATATACGATATTAAAGAATTTTTGTAGAGCAGCTTTTACGCTGCTCTTTTTTGTTTGTACAATCACTTCGGGGTCCGGCGGCATATGATGAATGAAACAACGTATAAGGGGTATAAGAAATGTATCAGATGAATTGAGTTTCTTCTCGATTTATGTTAGGATTCTAAAAATATATTAAGGAGGGGTTTCCATGAGAAATGTAACGTTAATGGATGTCTTCACCCATCCAATCGCACAAAAGTATTTACAGCGTTCCGGTGTCGCCCATGCGATCGCCTGCGCGTTTCATGCATACCGTCTTGCCGTAAAAGCAGGTGTCAGCCCGGACCTTGCGGCGAAAGCGGCTTTACTGCATGACGTCGGCCATTATGAATGGTACACAGACGGCAAATGGGATTATGAAAAGTACAGAAGAAACGATATCCATGCCATTAAAGGCGCGGAACGGGCGCATAAGCTGCTCATCCGGCTCGGTGAAGAACCGAAAGCGGCGAAGGACATTGCGCTGGCGATTCTGCTTCACACCGATTCCTATCTGCCTGAAGGCGAACTGGACAAGAATACGCTCCAGCAAATCGTGAAACAAGCGGATGAACTCGATGAAGAACCCGGCGGACATCACCATTACCGCCAAATGGATCACACGGCCGCGCTCAAACAAATCCAAAAGCTTGATCAGTTAATTGACCAAGCCCAATATCCCTTAAGAAGCTCAGTCTAGGCCACTCATGCGGCCTTTTCCGCTTACATAACTCCGCATGCTCACTAACACCTTTTCCGCTCCGATAGACGTACTGTGTCAAAGCCTTTGTCCGCTGCATATGCTGAAGGAAAACATAGTAAAGGGGATCAGCGAAAATGGCCCATCAAGGAAGCCCGCAAATCGTCTCGTTAGTGGATCCTTACGTTTATCAGACCATCCATAAGCTTATCGGCTCAAGGTTTATCATTCAAACCGTCAGACGCATTGTCAGAGGACGGCTGATTGATGCCACTCCGGATCACATCGCCATTGAAGAAACGCATGACCGTGTATTTTATATCAGAAACCGCCATGTGGTTTCCGTCATGCCTGATTATACCGAACGCGTGTAACAGCACGAATAAGGCGCAAACCGGAGGCGGCCCTATAGAACCCCGGTGCGTCTTCTTTTTTGAGATACATAGATGCACGGCGGCTTTTTTTGGTACAATCACAGTACAAGTTCACATGACAATAGGAGGAAACCGCTTGTTGAAATCAAAGGTCCATTTTTGGACGCTGCAAATTTTGCTCGTTTTGCTCATTATTTACGTATCAACGAAAGTCTCGTTTATTTTTCAGCCGTTTTTCGGTTTTATCACCACTCTGTTTTTTCCGATTTTAATCTCGGGCATTTTGTTTTTCATTTTTAATCCGATCGTACGCCTGCTTGAGAAAAAAATCCCCCGGACATTGGCGATCCTGCTCATTTATCTCGTTTTCATCGGCCTGATTGCCTTTATGTTCACCGCCATCGGACCGATTGTGGCTTCCCAGGTCACGGGGCTGATTAACAATTTCCCTGATTACATTCATCAGATTCAAGTCTTGACGGCGCAATTATCCCATTCCAAATGGTTTACGTGGATGATGACGCAGGATTATGTGTCGATAGAAAAAGTCCAGCAGTCTCTGACGGGATTTTTACAAAGCCTTCCGCAAAATATTACGGCAAGCCTGTCGGCCGTGTTCGGCGTCGTTACGAATATCACGCTTGTCGTGATCACCGTTCCGTTCATTTTGTTTTATATGCTGAAGGACGGCCGGCGGTTTCCGCTCTTGGCGGTTAAAATCCTGCCTACTTCCTACCGGGCGGAAGGTCGCAAAATATTTAATGACTTATATGTCACATTGGCCGCCTATTTCCAAGGACAGCTGCTGATTTGTCTCTTTGTCGGAACGGCATGCTTTATCGGATATTGGATCATCGGCCTGCAGTATGCGTTAATTCTCGGGATGGTGATCGCCGTCACCAATATCATTCCGTACCTGGGGCCGTTTCTCGGGGCGGCGCCCGCGGTGATTATCGCGTTTATGGATTCGCCGGCTAAGGCGCTGTTTGCCGTTATTGTTGTCGTTGTCGTCCAGCAGCTTGACGGGAATCTGCTTTCTCCGCTTGTCATCGGGAAACGGCTCAATACCCACCCGCTCACCATTATTCTTCTGCTTATCGGAGCGGGCAGTTTCGGCGGCATTCTCGCAATGATTCTGGCCGTGCCGGTTTACGCGGTTTTAAAAGCTTTCGTCTTAAATATCGTCCGGCTTATCAAACTTCGTCAGCGGTCAAAGCTCGAAGACAGCCGCAAGCCGAAATAAAAACGGGCACAACTCCCGATGCAGCGCATAAAATGCTGTAAAGAAAAGCGGAGGTGCGGGTATGCCTGCAATTGTGGGACCGATTTATATTATGAGTTTAGCCGGAGACGCTGCGGCGAGCTTCGGTGACGTGTTTGCCATTTCTCCCAAAGCCGTTGACCACTCAGGCGCGGGGGCAGGGGCGTTTCATTCCGGAGATTTTGTCAAAGTCACTAATAAATTCAGCACAACGCGCTTTGAAGACATCGATGTGTTTGACGAACCTGATTGGTTTAACGCGTGACAGCCTCCTTTTAGGAGGCTGTCGCTTTTTTGTAGTATAATAGAATCAGTCTTTATAAAAGGGGAATTTTTTATGAAAATCAGAAAAGCGAATATTACCGTGCAGTCCGGAATGATCGGTGATGTATATCTGCATGAAAATAAAAAAGAACAGCATACCCTTGTAGCCGTTCCGGAACTTGAGTGGAGCACGATCATTTCCTATGAGGAAGAGAAAAAGGCGCTGGCGCAGCGGCTTTTCCAATCATTCAGCAAGCTGATTGAAGAAGAACCCGCCGGAGAGCTCGCCGGCAAGATCTCCCATTGGGTGGCTGAAATGTAACGAAGCGGTTTACCGCGTCCCGTCCGGGGAGATAATTGTAAAACAAGCTGAGGAGGGACAGGCCGATGAGCGACAAAACGGTTGACCTTTATTTACAGCAGGGGATGTACGGCCCTCTGCAGACGAAACCGGATGAACGCCATTTATTTTTAGGCTCGCTGCGTGAAAGAGTCATCATTGCCCTGACGAAGGGGCAGGTGCTGCAAAAGCAGCCGTATGAAGAAGTGAAACAGGCGCTGAAAAGCCGAAAAGACGCGGTGCTCTATATAAACGGAAGGCTCCCGTATCATGCTTATTCACCATATATGAAGCTTGCCGCACTTGCCGGTGTCCGAAGCTCCGTCATATCGGATCTTCAATTCGAAACGCCGCTGGGCCTGGTTTTTGCCGCCGATTATGCCGTGAACCTTGACGGCATTTACGTACAGGATGACATTTTTCAGCGCTCACTCCTGAAATCTTAAAAGGGCAAAACACCGTTTGTCATTTTACAATGCCAATTCACTTACAAGTGGAGATAGGATATAATGGTTTTCATATGAATGGCGGGGAGGCCGGCTATGAAAAAAGCATTTATATGCATTGATTATACGAATGATTTTGCAGCAGAGAACGGGGCATTAACCTGCGGAGAACCCGCGAGACAGATTGAAGATACGATTGTCAGTTTGACGCAAGCATTTATAGAAAACGGTGATTACGTTGTCTTTGCGGTAGATTCGCATGATGCAGACGATGACTTTCATCCCGAGACACGCCTTTTTCCTCCGCATAATATCAACGGCACGGAGGGCAAAGAGCTGTACGGAAGGCTATCGCCTCTTTATGAGAAACATAAACACGCAAAAAACGTAAATTATATGGAAAAAACGAGATATTCTGCTTTTGCGGGAACGGATTTAGAGCTGAAACTGCGGGAACGGCAGATTACTGAGCTGCATCTTGCGGGCCTGTGCACGGACATCTGCGTTCTTCACACGGCGGTTGACGCCTACAACAAGGGCTTTCAGATTGTCATTCATCAAAACGCTGTGGCCAGCTTTAATCCGGAAGGGCATGAATGGGCCCTGTCCCATTTTAAGAACAGCATCGGAGCGCAAGTGGCAGAGTAAGGAAGGGGAAAATAATTTTGGTGGAGCATGGTTTTAAAGACGACAGTTTGTCTTTACATACAGATCTTTATCAAATTAATATGGCCGAAACGTATTGGAGAGACGGCATTCATGAGAAAAAAGCGATTTTTGAGCTTTTTTTCAGAAAGCTTCCCTTTGAAAACGGCTATGCGGTATTTGCGGGCTTAGAAAAAGCAATCGAATACTTGGAGAACTTCAAATTTACCGACAGCGATCTGAATTATTTAAAAACGGAATTGCACTATGCTGATGATTTCATTGAGTATTTACGGGATCTTTCTTTTACCGGATCTCTTTACAGCATGAAAGAAGGCGAGCTCGTTTTTAACAACGAACCGATTATGCGGGTCGAAGCGCCCCTGATCGAAGCCCAGCTGATTGAGACGGCTCTGCTTAACATTGTGAATTACCAAACATTAATCGCCACGAAAGCGGCCCGCATTAAAGGCGTTGTCGGTGACGAAGACGCCCTCGAATTCGGAACGCGGCGCGCCCATGAAATGGATGCGGCCATGTGGGGAGCGAGAGCGGCTTTGATCGGCGGCTTCAGCGCAACGAGTAATGTAAGAGCCGGAAAGCGTTTTAATATACCCGTATCCGGCACGCACGCTCATGCGCTCGTACAAGCGTACCGCGATGAATATACGGCATTTAAGAAATATGCGGAGACCCACAAAGACTGCGTGTTTCTCGTAGATACGTACGATACGATCCGTTCGGGCATGCCGAATGCGATTAAAGTCGCAAAGGAATTCGGCGACCGGATCAACTTCATCGGCATCCGCCTGGATAGCGGGGACTTGGCGTACCTGTCAAAAAAAGCGCGTGAAATGCTTGATGAAGCGGGTTTCACAGACGCAAAGGTCATTGCTTCAAGCGATCTTGACGAGCACACGATATTAAATCTGAAATCCCAAGGAGCGAAAATCGATACGTGGGGCATCGGCACGAAGCTGATTACCGCATACGATCAGCCGGCCCTCGGCGCGGTTTACAAGCTTGTCGCCATTGAAGAGGACGGCAAACTGACTGACACCATTAAAATTTCGTCAAACCCTGAAAAAGTGACAACGCCGGGAAGAAAGAGAGTATACCGGATTATCAACAAGCTGAATCACCACTCGGAAGGTGATTATATCGCGCTTTATGACGAGCGGGTAAATGATCAGAAACGCTTAAAAATGTTCCATCCCGTCCACACGTTCGTCAGCAAATTCGTCACTGATTTCTATGCGAAAGACTTGCATGAGCCGATTTTTGAAAACGGCGTTTTATGCTATGATAATCCCGAAATTACCGACATCCAGCAATACGTGCAGGATAACCTCAAACTTCTGTGGGAGGAATACAAACGGATCAGCAAGCCGGAAGAATATCCGGTCGATTTAAGCGAAGACTGCTGGAGCAACAAGATGCAGCGGATTCATGAAATCAAAAGCGAGCTGAAACGGGAACTTGAATAGAAGACAAAGCGGCCTTTCCTTTCTCTGGAAAGGCCTTTTTGTTGTGATAATATTTTTCACATTTAGACAAATTTCGTCAAGTTATTTGATATACTTATGTTCGAAGGCCGCATCTAAGGGGGTAAATGAATGAAGGTGTTTGTTGCGAGACAGCCTATCTTCAACAGAAACGAACAGGTTGTTGCTTATGAACTTCTTTACCGGGAGAGCGAAGAGAACCGTTATTCGGCCGCTGATGGAGATAAAGCTACGACGGATCTCATTATTAACAGCTTTATCAACATCGGAATCGAAAAGCTGACTGAGGGGAAACGCTGCTTTGTGAATTTTACAGAAAGCCTGATGTTTTCAGATCTCCCTACCTCCTTTGATCCTGACCAGCTTATTATCGAAATTCTTGAGGACATACCGATCACTCCGGCACTCATCTCAAGATGCAGACAGCTGAAGAAATTAGGATATACATTAGCACTTGATGATTTTTACGCCATCAATCCGGAAAATGAAGAGTTAGTGGAACAGCTGATGAAATATATTGATATTTTAAAAATCGACTTTTTGCAATCCTCGCGTCTGGAGCGCAAAAAAATCATTCAGACATACAGCTGTAAAAGTCTGATTTATTTAGCGGAGAAAGTGGAGACGAGAAAAGATTATAAACAGGCGGCCATAGACGGCTTTCACCTGTTTCAAGGATATTTTTTCAGTGAACCGCGTGTCATCAGCGGAAATGATCTGACGTTTCATTTTCATTCTTACTACCAGCTTTTAAGCGAATTAAACAATGACCAGCCCAATATACAGCGCGTGACGGAATACATAGAGCGGGACGTCAGCTTATCGTATCAGATTCTGCGTTTTTTAAACGGATCGCAAACAAGGCTGAAAAAAAAGATAGACAGCATCCAGCAGGCCATCATGATGCTTGGGCTGAATGAGATTAAGCGCTTGATTTACATTCTTTCATTCAGAGATTTAACGGCGAAAAGCCACTCAAGCCAAAAAGAAATCATTAAGATTTCCTTAATCAGGGCCAAACTGTGCGAACTGCTGGCGAAAAGAACCGGAAGGCCCCAGCCCTCTTCTTACATGCTGATCGGCATGTTTTCGCTCATCGATACGCTTCTCCACAGGGAGCTGGAGGATATCATCAAAGAACTGCCTTTAATCGATGAAGTCGGACAGGCGCTGCTCGGTTATGAAAACGATTATTATAAGATGCTCGCGTTCGTCAAAGCCATTGAATGCAACAACTGGGACTGTGACGAGTGGGGAAAAGAACTGAACAAAGAAGAAGCGTATGAATGTTACTTACAGGCGATCGAATGGTGCCGGCAGCTGATCGTGGATTGAGCCGCTTTAAGCCGACCACCTGAGGGCGATGGTAAACCGGCTTTGCTCTCTGATCAGACTGACACGGATGCCGTCGGGATTATACGTCACGTCAAAGTCATTTTTGATGCCGGTCTGCTTAATGAGCCGCTTGACCGCTGCGGTGTCAGATGATTGCGCTGCGGTGAGGATACGGCGCGCAAGCTCTTTTGACGCCGACAGCCGCGCAAGGAGCAGGCGCGCATCCTCCAGCATGCCCGCAGCCTCTTTTGCGGACGCTGTCAAAATATCTGCGTGAACCGGGGCACTGGGCGCAGGATGCCGGTATGGCGCGGCGAAAACAGGACAGCATGGATACACATAATGCATACGGCGGCCTCCTTCCTGAGAAAACATTGGTTATACATGAGTATAGGCGGCGTGATAACGAGTTATGACATGCAAAAAGACCACAATGCGGGGGTTGCGGTCTTTTCGGTGTTTGTCGGTGGTTATGCGACGCTGTTCGCCCATTCTGTTTTGAAATTGCGACGGCAGGGACTATAGTCCTTGCCGGTTTGTCGGAAAACCGTTAAAAAAACAGCAGAACCGCCAGATTGGTCTGCTTCATCCTAAACGTCTGCCTTTCTGGTAGTTATATAGTCCTGTTCGCTAAATGCTCCATTCGGGACTATAGGATTACCACGGTTTGCGGTGTCACGCAGATACTTTTACACATACTTTTCGGTGAAAAATCCCGCAAAAACGTTTACACTATTAGTAACAGATCAAATACCTAGGACTCGTTCACCATACACAATTCATTGATCTTTCAAAAAAAGGAGTGTGGAAACGGTGGAAAACAAATTAGAAGAAGTAAAGCAATTATTATTCCGACTTGAAAATGATATCAGAGAAACAACCGACTCATTACGAAACATTAACAAAAGCATTGATCAGCTCGATAAATTCTCATATGCTATGAAAATTTCTTAAAAAGACTTGGAAACAAGTCTTTTTTTTGTGCATTTTTTATCCATTTCGTGGATAAAGTATTATACGATTGTTAAAAAACGAAAAACCTGCTGTCTTTCATCACCTGCATTTAGTAAAATAGAATGGGAGGGTGAAGACAATTATTGAGCAAATGTGTTTAGATGCCAACCAAATCAAGAATAAAATGAAGAGTATAATAGAGCAAAACATATTTAATCAACATTTACTACAGCTTCTTCTTGGGTTTGTTGAATCCAGAAAATATTTAACCTTTGCTGAATCTGCTTTATTGCATTATGAAGTTTTTGGCGGAAGGGATTTTAAGACTGCTGAGAAACTTGCGGCGGGAATTGAAATTCTTACGCTTTCCGCCGATATTATTGATGATCTTGAAGATGAAGATAACAAACAAGCTCTTTGGATGAAGATAGACCGTTCAGAAGCTTTAAGCGCAGCTTTTTCATTATACACAGCAGGGCTGCAGGGGATTAATTCAATTAACATGAATCCTTTTATTCTTTCTTACATACTGAAATATACACAAGACGCTATGCAAGGACAACACGATGATATAATCAATAAGCCAGAGAAAGAAGATGAAAGTTTAGAGGTCATTAGATTAAAATGCGGGAGTCTATTCGCTCTATCCAATGTGGCAGGTACTATGTTAGCAACTGGAAAGTATAATGAAACTGTTGAAACGTATTCCTATTACAAAGGAATGTTTGAACAGATATATAGTGATTATCTGGCTCTTTTCAGCTCTAAACGCAGTGATATTTTAAAAGATAAACACACGTTAATCAACTTGTACCTTAAGAGGCTGTTTAACGAGCCTTCTGAAAAATTGGTTCGTATGTTTTCTCATAGAGAAACACACCTTAAGTTTATATCTGATAAAAACAATTTTATTCAGACATTAACTGATGCAGGTGTTACTCAGTATGTTTCAGTTTTACACCAATTGTATAAGCAAAAATGTGAAAATGCTATAGAGAAACTAAATCTTGAAACCAGTAAAATAGATAAATTGAAAAAATATGTAGTTAATAGGGGGATTGAAGTATAATGCAGGATTTAATCAATTATATATTGAAATATCCGGAAGTGTTAAAAAAATTAAAAGTCAATGAAGCAAGTTTATTAGGCTATGATTCAGGTATTACCCAAATATTAATCAATTCATTTGAAGAATCTTCAATTGTGAAAAACGATGGAAAAATAGAGCAATGGGAAAAAGGATGAATGTTCGGTGGTGTAATATGTGAAAAACTTTATTAAACAATTCACTATTTCAGTCATTATCTTAAGCCTCGTTTATGTTTGCTATGTTTCATATATAAACATAAATGGGATTATAATCGGGACAAAAGTTATTGAAAATAAAAACAAACAATTCCAAGTAATAGAGATGTCAGAAACTACTTACGGGAAATTCGTAGGTTTAGAAAAAGGTGACATCATTTTAAAAATCAACAAAGAAAAACCATCTGCTAAATTTTTAAAAGGAGATAATCTTAGTCATATCAAAAGTTTAGATGTAAGCAGAAATGGAAAGCAAATTCATTTAGATGATTTTGATATTGTTAATTTAGACAAATCCTATAGCTTTTTTGTATTCGTTCTTCCACTTGTGTTTTATTTTTTAAGTATAGTATGTATATTTTACATTCTAAAGGTGAATCAAACAAGAAAATCGTTTGCGGGATACATTTTAATTTTGTTTTTGTTAGATATTTCAATTGCTTATATAAGCGCAGGAGGACCATTTAGAGGACATTCATTTAACAGGTATGTCAATTTGTTCACATTTATAGCTTCTCCTATATTTTATCTTCAGTTCATACAACAATATTTTGAGGAATTAGGAAAGAAGTTTGCAAATCGTCTAATCAATTTCTTATATATATTTCCGATTTTTAATATTATCCTGGAATTTTTCCGTAAGAAATTACCTTTTGAAAACATTATAACAAACCTTAATCTTATCTCGTTTTTTCTCGTTACTCTTTCAGGTTTTGTTCTCGTGTTCTATCACTTATATAAGTATAAATATTCAGAGCATGCTTATATTTTGAAAGTTTTAATTCTGACAAATACACTTTCTTTTGCTCCATTTTTACTTTTTTACGTCGCACCTAATATTTTAACTGGTGATTATATATTTCCAGCACTGGCATCAGCCTCATTGCTTGTCCTTATCCCATTTGGATTAGTATATCAGTTTGTTGCAAATAAAATATTTGATATAGAATTTATATTAGGAAGAATGAGGTATTATACTTTACTGGCTGTAATCCCAACGCTAGTTATTGTCGGAGTTTTATCGGTCTGGGCGGGAACAAATGCGCTTCAAATGAATCCTATTAGACAGACTGTTTTCATCTTTATCGTAATGTTTGCTGTATTTTACTTTAAAGAAATAATAGATTTTAAATTTCGTTTAAAACGTTTTTCTGAAAAATTTAATTATCAAGATAGTATATTCAAATATACTCAGCTTATCAGAAGTATAACATCTTTAAAACAAATGTTTAAAGAACTAAAAAAGACGATTCTGGATGTTCTACTTGTCAGTAAAGCTTATGTCTTTGAAGTTACCTCTGAGGGTGACATTTTATATCATGATAAAAGGGATAATGAACCTGATTGGGAAATGTATTCAAAAGAATTTAAGAAGGTTACTTCAGAGATTGGAAAAATCATTGAGCTAAACCGCGGTTTCTTAATCAAGATAGGAGAACGCGGGGGAAGTTCTTATGTTTTGCTTTGTTTGTCCTCCATTAATACACCGAGACTGACACGGGATGAGATTTCATGGCTGAAAACATTGTCTTTCTATACGAGTGTCTCTATGGAAAACGTGATACAGATCGAAGAACTCATGAACCATTTACAAGATCTAAAACAACAAGGCTCAAACCCGGTCTGGCTCAAAAAGCTGATGTTTACGATCGAGGAAAAGCAGCGTTCGGATTTGGCCCGTGATCTGCATGATTCGGTGCTGCAGGATTTAATTTCTTTGAAGCGCCAGTGTGAGCTGTTTCTGGCCGATTTTAAGAAAGAGGAGCCTTGCCAGTTAGAGGTGCAGGACAAGCTTCATCAGATGAATGAGCAGATGTCGGATGTCATTTTGATGACCCGGGAGACGTGCCATGAGCTGCGTCCTCAGCTGCTGTATGATTTGGGTCTGGTCAAGGCGGTATCCAAGCTTGCCGCGCAGCAGCAGGAGCGTGCGCCGTTTCATATCCGTCTGAATACGGGCCGGTTTACGGCGGCGCTGGATTTGGATACGCAGCTGAATTTGTACCGCATTATTCAGGAATTTCTTTCGAACGCCATGAAGCATTCACAGGCGAATGAGGTGCTGATTATGCTGATCAGCATTCAAAATAAAGTGATTCTGCATTATGAAGACGACGGTGTCGGCTGCAATCAGGAAAAAGGCGGCGGCCAGTCGATGAGCATGGGTCTTTCGGGTATTAAGGAGCGCGTCCGTGCGCTTGACGGACGGATGAAAATCGACACAAGTGAAGGAAACGGTTTTAAAGTAGATATTGAAATGGAATTGTAACCAATTTATCACCAAATCGACTTGGCAGAAGCCAAGTCTTTTTAATAAAATGGAAATGAGTGAGTAAAAGGGAGGAAACCATGAAAAAGATACTAGTGATTGATGATCATCCGGCTGTCATGGAGGGCACCAAGACGATTCTGGAAACGGACACGAATCTTTCTGTCGATTGCCTCAGTCCTGATGCCAGTGAACAATTCGTTCTCCGGCATGATTTTTCAGCTTACGATCTCATATTAATGGATTTAAATCTGGGTGATGACATCAGCGGCATAGAGCTTTCCAAGAAAATCTTAAAAGAGAATCCTCTCTGTAAAATCATTGTCTACACAGGCTATGAGGTTGAAGATTATTTTGAAGAATCCATCCGCGCGGGCCTGCATGGCGCCATCAGCAAAACCGAATCTAAAGAGAAAATCATGCAATACATATATCACGTGCTCAACGGACAGATTTTAGTTGATTTCTCCTATTTCAAACAGCTGATGACCCAGCAAAAAACAAAAACGTCTTCTTCCCCTCAAAGTGAGCAGGATCGGTTAACCCCGAGAGAGCGCCATATTCTCCAAGAGGTCGAAAAAGGTTTGACCAATCAGGAAATCGCAGATGCGCTTCACTTAAGCAAGCGGTCGATTGAATACAGCCTGACATCCATTTTTAACAAGCTGAATGTCGGCTCCCGAACTGAAGCGGTGCTGATCGCCAAGTCAGATAACGTACTATAAATCTTGAAGGGAGAATGACCTATGAATCTGAACAATACATTGCTCGGCGCACTCGGTATTGAAATCACTGAAAACACGCCGGAGAGATGCGTGGCGGTGATGCCGGTGGATAAGAGGACGGTGCAGCCTTTCGGATATCTGCATGGTGGCGCGTCAGCAGCGCTGGCAGAGACTGTTGCAAGTGTCGGGGCCCAGCATTTTATCGACCGGTCGAACCAGGCGTGTGTCGGGCTTGAGATTAATGCCAATCATTTAAAATCCGTGAAAGAGGGCGGGACGGTCACGGCGATTGCGAAACCCGTTCACACAGGCAGGGCAACCATTGTGTACGGGATTAACATTTTCGATGAACGGGAAAGGCTGATCTGTGTTTCCCGCTGCACGCTGGCTGTTATAACAAAATAAACAAACAGCCGGAACCCTGAATCGTCCGGCTGTTTGTTTTTACAAATATGAATCTTCTTTACGTTTGATCACAAAGTTTCTGATCCCTTTGTAATCATCCTGAACGCTTCTTTTATCAAGCGCCGCTCCCGAATTGTACGCGGCCCTGCATATGAGGTGCGCTCCGACCGGCGCCGTCAGCAGGATAAAAATGATGCCGAGCAGTATTTTTACAGAAATTTCTCCGGTCAGCATCCACAAGTAGCCTAACACCCCGAGCAATACCAAATTAACGCCGAGTGTCGAGCCTTTTGAAGAGGCGTGGGCGCGCGTATACACATCAGGAAGCCTGAGTGTGCCGAAAGACGCGACCAGGCAGATCAGCGATCCCATCAGAATACAAACGGCGACGGCCCATTTAACGATTTCGATCATTTTCGATAATCTCTCCTTTCTCCAAAAACTTAGCAAAGGCAATCGTGCCGATAAACGATAAAATGCCGAGCAGCAGAATGATGTCCAAAAAGGCCGATGTGTTTAAGAGAATGGATACAAGCGCGGTCATGGCAATCAGATTAATGCCGATCCCATCAAGCGCGACGACCCGGTCCGGTATCGTAGGCCCTTTTATGACGCGAATGACGTACAGAAGAGTCGAAACCGCCATAATGCCGAGTGATAATTGCAGAATAAACGTAAACATCAGCGGCTCACCTCCTGAATGGCTTTCTCAAAAGAGACGCGGATGTCATGGATCGCTTTCTCCGCATCTTCAATGTCCATGGCGTGTATATAGAGAATCGACCGGTCATCGGAGATATCCATCACGAGCGTACCCGGTGTTAAAGTGATTAACAGCGAGAGCAGCGTGATCTCCCAATCCTCCGTCAATTCCGTCTTAAACGCGAAAATGCCCGGGCGGATGTTCAGTTTCGGCGATATAACGGTTTTCAGCACGCTGACATTGGCCAAATATAATTCCTTTATAAAGATCAGCGCCAGTTTGATGACTGACCATATTTTCCAAATGTAAAACGGCCGCGAGAAGAAGCGCCGGAAAAAAAACAGCGCCGCCAAGCCCGCGATAAATCCGGTCATAAAACCCGCCGCGCTGAGGCTGTTTGTGAGAAACATCCAGCAAACAGCGAGAAGAACATTTAATAATAGTTGAAAAGCCATGCCATCTACTCCTTCAAAACAGCTTCAATGTATTTTTCCGGATTCAGCAGATTCTCAGCCGTCTGATTGACATACGGTGAAACCCATTCGGTTCCGAGCCCGAACAAAAGCGACAAAAGGAGAAAAGCGGCTGCCGGATAAAGAAGTCCTTTTGCGGACCGTCCGCCTGCGCCGGGGACTTCTTTTTCTTCTCCCCAAAAAGCCGTCGTAAAAACCTTCAGCACCGAATAGAGCACAAGCAGGCTGGATAAGAGAATCAATACGGAAAACAAAGTTTCCCCCTTATCGAACCCGCCTTCCGCGATCTTCAGCTTGCCCACAAATCCGCTGAACGGCGGGATGCCGGCCAGAGATATGGCTGAAATAAAGAACATCCATCCCAAAACGGGATAACGGGTGATCAGTCCGCCCATTTTATGCAGGCTGGCAGTGCCCGTCAATGCGATAAGCGTGCCGGCGAGCATGAACAGCGCTCCTTTAATCAGCATATCGTGAATCAAGTAATAAACCGCTCCTTGAATGGAGGCCGGCGTGTTCATGGCAATGCCGAACAAAATCACGCCGACGGCTGTAATAATATTGTAGATGACGATTTTCATGACATCCGAAAAGGCGATAGATCCGATTACGCCGAATAACACCGTCAGCATCGCAAGCCACATCATCAATTGGTGGGTAAAGCCCGTATCGTGAATAAAGATCAGGGTGAATACTCTTAAAATGGCGTACAGGCCGACTTTCGTCAAAAGAGACCCGAATAAGGCCGAAATCGCAGCCGGCGGGGCGTAATAAGAGCCCGGCATCCAGAAATACAGCGGGAATATCCCGCCCTTTAAACCGAAAACGACGAGAAGAAGGACGCCGATGACGGTTATCAGCCCGGTCTGGCCCGATTCACTTATTTTTACGCTTAGATCAGCCATATTCAGCGTGCCCGTCACCGCATATAAGTAACCGACGCCGATGACAAAAAACGCGGATGACACAATGTTAAACACGATATACTTCAATGATTCTCTTAATTGAATTTTCGTTCCGCCAAGCACGATCAGCATGTAGGACGCGATAAGCAGAAGCTCAAAAAAGACGTACATGTTGAACAGGTCACCCGTCAAAAACGCTCCGCTTACGCCGGCTAGAAGAAACTGCACCCCTGAATAATAGAAAGCGCGCTCCCTTTTTTCTCCGATGGAGCGGAAGGAGTACAGGGTGACGAGCAGCCCGATTATGGCGGTTGTCAAAACAAGCAGTGCGGCAAGCTGATCCGCGGCGAGCACAATGCCGTACGGCGCTTTCCAGCCGCCGAGTGTCAGCGTCTGAATCCCGTGTGTGAAAACCGTCTGAACGAGAGCGGCGCTGATGACGATGGAGACACAGGAAGCGGCAGTGCTGAATATCCGCATCAGCATCACGTGTCTGTTCATAAAAATCAGCAGCACTGCGGCAAGCAGCGGCACCAGAATAGGCAATATCACAAAGTTATTCATGTTGATCATTTCCCCTCATTCGATCCATATCGTCCGTTTTCAGTTCCTGATAGGCGCGAAACGCCATCACAAGCAGGAAGGACGTGACGCCGAACGAAATAACGATCGCCGTCAGTATGAGTGCCTGCGGCAGCGGATCGACAAACGACGTGCTTTTTCCGCCCAGTATGGGAGGAGCGCCTTTTTTCAGTCCGCCCATGGTCAGGAGCAGCAAATGGACGCCGTGGCTTAATAGCGCGGTGCCGATAATCACGCGCAGCAGACTTTTAGAAAGCAGCAGGTAGGTTGCCGCCATAAACAAAATACCGGCAATGACAGACATTAAGATTTCCATTATTCTTCCTCTCCAATCGTTTGAATAATGGTCATCGTCACGCCGACAACAACGAGATACACACCTAAATCAAACAAAGTGGCCGTCGCAAGCTCCGTATTCCCAAGCACCGGGAGATGAAAATGGCCGAATGTATGGGTGAGAAAGGGTGCTCCGAATAAGAACGAACCTGCACCCGTTGCAATCGCGATAAGCAGACCCGCGCCCGCCACATAAATAAAATTGACGGGCAAAATCGATTTGACGGTTTTTAAATCAAAGGCCAAAAGCAACAGCACGATGGCCGAAGACGTAATCAGTCCGCCGACAAATCCTCCGCCGGGAGCGTTATGTCCCGATAAAAATAAATAGAAAGAGAAAAGCAGAATGATAAAAGATACAAGCTTCGTTGCCGTCTGAAGGATGATGTCGTTTGTGTTTTGCTGTCTCAACGCTCTTCTCCCTCCTCTTTTACTTTCGTTCTGATCATGCCGTAAATCCCGAGTGCGGCAATCGACAGCACCGTGATTTCAAACATCGTATCAAATCCCCTGAAATCAACGAGGATGACGTTGACGATATTGTTTCCTCCCCCGAGCTTATGGCTGTAAGCGGTGAAAAAGGAGGAGATGCTGTCTTTTGTTTTTTCGCTGGAAGACGCGATTCCGAGCATTGTCACGATGACGCCGACACCGAGAGAAATGATAAAATTCGTCATCCGGAATGTTCTTGTCTTCTTTTTCCGCCGCATTTTCGGCAGATGGTAAAAACAAAGAAGAAACAAGGCGACCGATATCGTCTCAATGACGAGCTGCGTGAGCGCCAGATCGGGCGCTCTGAAAATCACGAAAAACAGCGCGAGTGTGTACCCGACAACACCGAGTGAGATAATGGCCGTCAGCCGCGATTTGGCGAACACAGTCGCAATCGTTGCGCTCACCATAACGAGGGACAGCACGATTTCATAAAGGCCGATTTCAGCCATGCCTTTCGCTGTCATGGAAAAGCCGCCTTTTGTGACGAACGCCGTTCCGATGAGAATGATAAACGCCGCAAAGATATACAGCAGATAATCCCGCAAAAATCCGGTCATATAAGATGACGTCAGCTGGTAAGATCTTTTTTCCATACTGCCCGTCACCGCATCGTAAAGCTTGTTCAGCGTCAGTTTTTTCGGAAACAGACCGTACAAACGCTCCCATTTAGACAGCGTTACGTAACCGATCGTGCCGACAATGATGATGCCGAGGGTCATCATTACCTCAGCCGTCACCCCGTGCCACTGGGAAATATGGACATGGAATGTATCTCCGCCGGTTAACAGAGCCGGATAAATGGAGTTCATCGCCGGTTCAATCAGGCTGTAAGACAAAACGTTCGGTGCAAAAAACAGACTGACGGCGCAAGCGGCAAGAATCACCGGCGAAATCAGCATGCCGAGCGGTGCTTCATGCGGCGTCTTTTCAAGCTGATCAGGTTTGCGCGCGCCGCTGAACGTTCTGAAAAACAGCTTCATGCTGTAGATGAAAGTGAAGACGCTCCCGATCCATGCGAGAACGGGGAACAGCACGCCCCACGTATCAAGACTGAAAATATCTGCATGAGCAATCCGCAGCATACTTGTAAAGAACATTTCTTTACTTAAAAAGCCGTTAAACGGAGGGAGGCCCGCCATGGAAAACGTTCCGATCAGTGAAACGGTGAACGTTACCGGCATAAGCGCCATCAGTCCGCCGAGCCTGCGGATGTCCCGTGTTCCCGTTTCATGGTCGATAATGCCGACCGCCATAAATAAACTTCCTTTAAAAGTAGCATGGTTAATTAAGTGAAACACAGCCGCGGTGACAGCCGCCGTAAAATACTCTGAATGCTGGTAATGAAGCGCGGCGGCTCCTGCGCCGAGCATCGATACAATCATACCGAGCTGGCTGACTGTGGAAAATGCCAGAATCGCTTTTAAATCGGTTTGTTTAATCGCATTAAAGGAAGCCCATACCATCGTGATCAGACCGACTGAGGCAACCGTCCAAAACCAGACGGGTGAAAATGCAAAAACCGGACTGAATCTGGCAATCAGATAAATGCCCGCTTTCACCATTGTAGCCGAGTGCAGATAGGCGCTGACAGGAGTCGGCGCCTCCATGGCATCAGGCAGCCAGATATAAAACGGAAACTGCGCTGATTTCGTAAAGGCCCCCAATAACAGGAGAACCATCGCCGGAATAAAGAACGGATGGCCTGCGATAATATGCACCTGGTTGACCATTTCCCTGATACTGAAAGAATCCGTCATCAGATACAGCAGGATAAAGCCGCCGAGCATGCACAGCCCGCCGCCGACGGTAATCAGCAGTGACTTTTCCGCACCGTAGCGTGATTTCTTCCGCTTATGCCAATACCCGATTAATAAGAAGGATGACAGGCTTGTCAGCTCCCAGAACATATAAAGCACGATAACGTTATCGACGAGCACAACGCCGAGCATCGCGCCCATAAACATCAGCAGGTACACATAAAAGGGGCCGAGCTTTTCTTTGTCCTTCGATAAGTAAAAAATACTGTAAAGCGTCACCAAAGAGCCGATGCCCGTAATCAATAAAGCGAATAACAGCCCGAGTCCGTCAAGATAAACGGTATAGTTAATACCGAGGGACGGAATCCATTCGGCCGCATATCGGACGGTTTCCCCAGCCATTGTTACAGGGAGCTTGCTGATAAAGTAAACAAACAGCACAACGGGCACTATCAGCACAAACCAGCCTGTATGGACTTGTTTTACCCGTTTATAAAGAAAGGGAACGATAAATGCAAATAAAAAAGGCGCCAAAATCGCGAAATGTAACAGCTGCAACAGAAGACCTCCTTTGCTTGTTTTTTCATCAAGCAACTGCTTTATGTAAGAGTGAATTAATCAATTCACGGTCATAGGACCCAGTACAAATTATATCGCACTTTTTTTTACCCTGCTACGGCATAATGTATTCCTCTCTGTGTTTTTGTGGTCTTTTGAACCCAAAATAAATTTATCAAATATCCTGATCTTTGTATATACATTTATCTTTCAGATCAAGCTTTTAAAAAAGGAGCTGGTCAGATGAAGAGAAAGGCGGCGGCCTGTATTGGAATATTTTGTTCTATTATTGCAGGAACATTCATAGCGGACGATTTCTGCAAAACGCGGCAGCAGACGGAGGCAGATGAATGGGAGCGTTTTTTTCTCGGTGCGGAATACGCGGAAGAAAAGCTGAGTGCGGCTGAATCAATGCAAACACCGTTTCAGCCGCGTGAGTATATCAGAATCGTATATAGATGAAAAGAGTTCCGGCACCAGGGTGCGGAACTCTTTTTTTTGTGGCAATCAGCGTTTTCCTTTAATGTAAGGGATGCCGTTGGCTTTAGGCGCATCCGCGCGGCCGATGAAGCCGGCAAGCGCGAGAATGGTCAGAATGTAAGGAGCCATCAGCATGTATACATTCGGAATGTCTTTGAACAGGGGCAAAAGCGAGCCGATAATGCTCAAACTCTGTGCAAATCCGAAGAACAGCGCAGCCCCGAGCGCGCCGATCGGATGCCATTTGCCGAAAACCAGCGCGGCGAGAGCGATAAAGCCTTGCCCGGAAATGGTGGAGTGCGTGAAATCAAGCGCGATCGTGGAAGCATATACACCGCCGCCGAGCCCGCCGAACAGCCCGCTGATCATGACGCCGATATAGCGCATGCCGAACACGTTGATTCCCATCGTATCGGCCGCCATCGGATGTTCCCCGACAGAACGGATGCGGAGGCCGAACGGCGTTTTGAATAAAATAAACCAGGAAACAAAGGCCAGTACGATGGCTAAAATCGACGTATAATATACGTCGGAAAAGAAAATCTTTCCTAAAACCGGAATATCGCTTAACCCGGGAATGTTCGTTTTGTAAAAGGGCTCCGGGATTTTATCAGTCTGCGCCTTTCCGTAGATCAGCTTGACGATAAACAGTGTCGCTCCTAACGCGAGCATATTGATCGCCACACCGGTTACCGTCTGATCGGCGCGGAAAGAAACCGCGGCGGCCGCGTGAATCAGTGAGAACAGTCCGCCGGCAATCATAGCCGCAGCCAAGGCGAGCCAAGGAGCGGCGGCGCCAAGCTCGCGTCCGAAAAATAAGTTGAACATGACGCTTGTAAAGGCGCCGATAATCATCAGTCCTTCAAGACCGATGTTGACAACTCCCGATCTTTCAGAAAACACGCCGCCGAGAGCGGTTAAAATAAGCGGAGCCGCATATACGAGTGTTGCCGGGACAATAATGGATAAAATCTGCAGGAAGTCCACTTACTTCGCCCCCTTTTTCTTCAATTTATCAAGGATGAGACGGATGGCGTAGCTTGATGCCACAAACAAAATAATAATGGCGATGACGATGTCAACGACTTCAGAAGGCACCCCGGATTCAATCGGCATATTTAATGCCCCGACTTTAAGGCCGCCGAGAAGACATGCCGCCAGAACAACGCCGATTGCCGTGCTGCCGCCGAGAAGCGCAACCGCAATGCCGTCGAAGCCGACGCCGGTAAAGGCGCCCTTAACCGCCG
Source organism: Bacillus sp. EB106-06-01-XG163 (assembly GCF_058791615.1). Classification (NCBI taxonomy): domain Bacteria; kingdom Bacillati; phylum Bacillota; class Bacilli; order Caryophanales; family Bacillaceae; genus Bacillus; species Bacillus sp. EB106-06-01-XG163. The sequence continues at coordinate 58,947 of NZ_JBYTDS010000006.1, read as the reverse complement.
CGTATTGAAAGGTTCCGAGTCCTTCCATCGCGCCGGCAAGCCCCGCGAAGGCGCCGGAAATCATCATGGCGTACATCATATTTTTTCTGACGCTCATTCCGGCGTATTGTGCGGCGTGCTGGTTAAAGCCGACAGCCCGGAATTCAAATCCGCTTTTTGTTTTATGAATGATAAACCACATGAGGACTGCCGCAAACAGAGCGATCAGAATGCCCCAGTGAAGGCGGGAGTAATCTGTCATCTGCTCTAAAAACGGCGAGCGGAGCGACGCGCTTTCATGAATTTTGTCTGTTTTGTCCCGGTGGTCCGTCATAACATCGGAAATGAGATAATTGGTTAAATGAAGAGCGATATAATTCATCATGATCGTGACAATCACTTCGTGGACAAAAAAACGGGCTTTTAAAAATCCGGGAATCAGGCCCCAAATGCCGCCCGCAACCGCAGCCGCCAATAACGAAAGCGGAAGGTGGATGTAAGCGGGGGCGTCAAAGGAAGCGCCGACCCACACCGCGGCGGTCCAGCCGACAAGGAGCTGTCCTTCAACCCCGATATTAAACAGGCCGGTCCGAAATGCGAATGCCACGGCCAATCCGGACAAAATATATGGCGTAATCTGGCGGATCGATTCCCCGATGTAATACACTTCTCCGAAAATGCCGCTCCAAAGAGCCGAATACCCGCTTACGACATTGTAGCCGCTGGCGAGCATGATGACCGCACCCGCAGCTAACCCAAGGATGATCGCAATCAGCGGCACAGCCAGATGAGAAAGTCGATTAATCATGTGTTTTCCCCGCCTCCATTTGCTTACTTCCCGCCATTAAAAGTCCGAGCTCCTGCTCGTTTGTTTCAAGCGGATTGACGTTTGCGATGATGCTGCCTTCAAAGATGACGGCGATGCGATCGCTGAGATTCATTATTTCATCAAGTTCAAAAGATAACAGAAGCACCGCTTTACCGGCGTCACGCTGCTCAATGATCTTTTTATGGACGAATTCAATCGCGCCGACATCGAGTCCCCGCGTCGGCTGGGCCGCAATTAAAAGATCCGGATTTCTGTCCACTTCCCGGCCGATAATGGCCTTTTGCTGATTCCCCCCGGAGAGAGCGCGCGCAGGCGTATATTCATCAGGTGTTCTGACGTCGTATTCTTCAATCAGGCTTCGCGCTTTGTCATAAATCGTGTGTTTATTTAATATGCCGAAAGAAGAGTAGGGCTTTTGGTAATAACTTTGCAGCACGATATTTTCTCCGATCGGAAAATCAAGGACGAGCCCGTGTTTATGCCTGTCCTGCGGAATATGCCCGATGCCGGCTTCAGTGACTTTCCTGGGCGGCATGTTTTGCAGCTGTTTGCCCTTTAACGTGATCGTGCCGGCATTCGTTTTTCTGAGACCTGTAATGGCTTCAATTAATTCAGACTGGCCGTTTCCGTCAACGCCCGCAATGCCGACGATTTCACCGGCTCTGACTGAGAGGGAGAGCTGTTTGACCGCCTCAACGCCGCGCGCGTCCTTAACCGTTACATCAGAAAGTGAAAGCACTTCTTGTTTCGGATCGGCCGCTTGTTTATCCGTCTTGAATGACACTTCGCGTCCGACCATAAGGCTTGCCAGTTCATCTTGATCCGTATGTGCGACATCGAGTGTTGTAATGCCTTTTCCTTTCCGGATGATGGTGACACGGTCGCAGACTTCCATAATCTCTTTTAATTTGTGGGTGATGAGGATGATTGATTTTCCTTCATTGACAAGATTTTTCATAATCTGAATCAGTTCTTGAATTTCGTGCGGGGTCAGCACCGCGGTCGGCTCGTCAAAAATGAGAATGTCGGCGCCCCGGTAGAGGGTCTTTAATATTTCCGCCCGCTGCTGCATACCGACGGAAATATCGGCAACTTTGGCTTCAGGATCAATGTGCAGGCCGTAACGGTCGGAAATATCGCGCACGTCCCGGGCGGCGCGCTGTCTGTCAATTCGGCCGAAAGTTTTCGGCTCTTTTCCGAGAATGATATTTTCTGAGACGGTAAAGGTATCCACAAGCATAAAATGCTGGTGCACCATCCCGATGCCGAGATCGTTAGCTCTGTTCGGGCTGTTGATGTGAACGCGTTCGCCCCGCACCCGGATCTCGCCTTTTTCCGGCTGATACAGGCCGAATAAAACGTTCATGAGTGTCGATTTTCCGGCGCCGTTTTCACCGAGAAGGGCGTGTATTTCGCCTTTTTTCACTTGAAGCGTGACGTCATCATTGGCGACGATTCCGGGAAACTCCTTGCGTATATTAAGCATTTCAATGATATAATCCACCGATTTGACGCTCCTTTTCAGAGATACTTTGATGAGAAAGAGCTTGGCAAAAGAAAAGCTGCAAGAGATGCAGCTTTTCCTTCACCGCTCTTTTCATAAAAGAGAGGGGATTAGCACGGAAGTCTCCTTATCCCCTGGTTCTTACTCAGCCTTGAAGGATTTCAATTCTTTTTCAGTTGAAGGGATCTCGAGTCCGTCCGCGATTTTCTTCTTCCAATCGTCTGTTGCTTTGATGACATCGTCAGAAAGGTTCTCCTTGTGATCCGAGATGCCGACTGCATCTTGCGCCAAACCGTATGTTAATGTTTTGCCGCCCGGGAATTTCCCGTCACTTGCTTTTTTCGTTAAGTCCTCTACGGCTGTATCCACTTTTTTGACCATTGATGTCAGAGTGACATTGTCTTTTGTGCCTTTGACTTGGCCTTCCGCGTACTGGTCTTTATCAACACCGATAACCCATACGTTCCGCTTCGGATCTTCTTTTTTCAGATTTTTCGCTTCTGTGAAGACGCCCGTTCCCGTTGCGCCGGCCGCGTGATAAATGACGTCAACGCCTGATTTGAACATGCTTTCAGCCGTCGCCTTACCGACATCGGCTTTGTCAAATCCGCCCGCATATTTCACTTCGACGGTCGCTTTCGGATTTGCGGCTTGTACACCCGCGCGGAAGCCGATTTCGAATTTTTTGATCAATTCAGACTCCATTCCGCCCACGAATCCGACTTTTCCCGTTTTGCTCGATAGCGCAGCAGCCGCTCCCACGAGGAATGAACCTTCCTGCTCTTTAAATGTAAGGCTCGCCACGTTGTCTTTTTTGACAACGGCGTCAATGATCGCAAAATTGGTGTCTTTGCGCTGATCGGCGATTTCGCTGATGGAATCCTGCATCAGATACCCGACGCCGTAAATCAGGTCAAAGTGTTCCCGCGCTAATTTATTTAAGTTCGTTGTATAATCTGCATCTGATTTTGATTGAAGATAGTCAAAACCGCTTTTGCCTTTTGTAAGCCCGTTGTCTTTTCCGAATGCCTGAATACCTTCCCAGGCGGACTGGTTAAATGATTTGTCATCGACACCGCCGATATCTGTTACCATGCCGACGGTAAAGTTTTTGCTGCCGGAGCCGTTTGCTTTGTCACTTGAACCGCATGCGCTTAATATGGTTCCGGCCGCCGCGATGAGCGCCATCGCCATTCCGATTTTGCGTTTTTTCAAAGATATAACCCCCCTGTAAAATATGGCTGTGCCGTTCAATTCAGACTTGAGTCCCCGTACCGGATGCAGAATCGAAAAAACTTTCTGATAATAATGATGAGACGTCTCTCTTTTTCCCGCCTTGAGCGGCTGTCTCTTCCGGGTTCGGGACTTATGACTTATCTGAAAAGATCTGCTAACCAATCATAATTTATCATTTTACCCGCCATAAATAAATAGAAATTTGCTTATTTTTTAAAAAATATCAATTTTATGAATCGGCTTCCTCATCTGGATAAAACAGAGGAGGAACAGCCGGGTCATTATCCTTATATAGCATACAAAAAAGGAATCTCAAGCCTTTTGTCACGGGATATGACAGTAAAAAAGCACCGTTCACAGCGGAACGGCGCTTTTTGACATTATAAATATTGTTTGATGCTGCTGACATTGCCGGTGTTGATATGATATTGGAAGACGGGTCTGCCGATCGTGCCGTACGCCATTTCTACATTCAGCACTTGTATGTCTTCCAGAAATTTAAGGTATTTCCGGATGGAGACTTGCGAGATTTCAGTATGCTTGGCGAGATCTTCTGTGGTAAAAGAGCCGTCACCGAAAGACTCAATGCTCGCCCAGATGAGTTTAAGCGTGCTTTTTGTCAATCCCTTCGGAAGGTGAACCTTTTCCGCCGCTTCTTTCTTTTGAAAAAGCTCGGCATCCAATTCTTTCTGTGTCATGCTTCTGTGTGATTGATAAACTTTCTGCTTGCGTCTGTAGTCGGAAAGAGCGGTTTGAAAGCGGTCAAATTCAAATGGTTTGATTAAATAATCGACGGCGCCGTACCGAAGCGTTTTTTTGATGACGTCCAGCTCGCTTGCGGCCGAAATGACGATGACATCAACCGATTCATTTTGTTTGCGGATTTCCGTTAAAAGCTCAAGCCCGTTTTTTCCCGGCATGTAAATGTCAAGAAGGATGAGATCGATATGATGCTCGCTCAGCACGTGCAGCGCGCTTTGAAAGGATGATGCGATCCCTTTCAGCTGAAATCCTTCAATCTGGCTGAGATAGCGTTTATTTAATTCACCCACCATGGGGTCGTCTTCAACTATGAGTACATTAATCATCATTTTCCTCCTTCGGTTCATACGGAATGCGAAGACTGAAAGTCGTTCCTTCATTCTTTTCACTTGTCACAATCATATGGCCTTTTAAATTTTCTGTTGCCTGCTGGGTGAAATAGAGGCCGAACCCCCGGTTTGTCCCTTTCGTGGAATAACCTTGTTCAAAAATACGGGCTTGGTCTGCCGCAGACATTCCGGCTCCCGTGTCCGTAATCTCTATATCAAGCTGGCGATCCTGAAACCGCATCGAGCACGTAATGTTTTTTTTCGGCATCTGCGCCACCGCGTCGAGCGCGTTGTTTAACAGGTTTCCGATAATCGTAATGAGCTCATGGATGACGGCTGGATCCGCCGCATTCGGGATCAGGCTGCCGAGCTGAATGTCCAGATCAGCGCCCTGTTCGCGTATGTAGCTTTGTTTTCCTAGAAGAAACCCTGCGAGAACCGGACTTTTGACATCACTTATAATCTCGCTTGTTTCCGTCTTCTGCTGAATGGCAATGTCTTTAATGTAAGTGCCGAGATCATCGTATTCTTTTAACTGGACAAGCCCTAAAATAACATGAAGCTTATTCATGAATTCATGAGACTGGGCTCTTAATGCGTTTGCATACATTTTAACACCGGACAGCTGTTCTGCTAAATGTTTGACCTCCGTTTTGTCCCTGAACGTGGCGATCGCTCCGACGGTTTGTCCTTTCAGATGAATCGGAACCTCATTAAAGACCAGCTCAAGCCCGTTAATGCGGATATCCCTGTCCTGAAGCGGTTTTTTCGTTTCAATCACTTGTTTCAGCCGGCTTTTCGGGAGAATATCGTTCACATCTTGATCGACCGGATTAGTCGGAATACCCATTTTAATAAAAAGCCGTTTCGCTTCCGCATTGGCGAGCTTGATTTTTCCCCGCGCGTCAACCGCCAGAATGCCTTCCTTCGTTGATTCGAGCATGGCGCTCCGCTCTTCCAGGAGGGTGGCGATTTCATAAGGCTCAAGACCGTACATAATGTTTTTGACGGTGCGGGCGACAATGACGGCTCCGATGACGCCGACAAAAATACTTACGCAGATGATGAAATAAAGCGGTCTCAAACTGTGGCTGACGACATCCTGTATTTTGTTAAGCGAAATTCCGACCGAAACGACGCCCACTTGTTTTTTATCTTTTCCATAGATCGGTACGAAGGCTCTCATGGATTTTCCGAGAGTTCCCGCTGATGTGCTCGTTTTGATATGCCCGTGCATCGCCGGCTGTTCATCTCCGCCGGTGAATTTCTTCCCGATTTTATTTGCGTCGGGGTGGGTGAGGCGGATGCTGTTCATATCCATCACCACGACAAATTCGGTTCCTGTCGTATGCTGGACGTCTAATGTATAATCCCGGAGCTCTTTCAGCCCTTTTCTTGTTTGCAATGCCCGCGCGACACTCGGTGTTTCCGCGACCAGCTTTGCGGTGCGCAGCGCGGTCGTCCGTTCTTCTTCTTTCACGCGGTCTGCTGTTTGGACGCTGATCGTGAAAAAGGTGATACAAAGTGCGATAAGGACGACAATACAGACGAAAATCGTTAATCGGGTTTGCAATTTTAATGTTTTTTTCATAACAGCCTTCCTTACGTTTATCATTCCCGCGTTCTACTTTACTCCGAAAAAGCCGGTTTGTGAAGATCAGGCCCTTATTTCGTAAAAGTGAGGAAAAATGGTATTTTTTATCTTGTCAATGTGTTTTAAGTCCTCCATAATAAGTGAGGTAGATTACAGAAAGGGACTTTTTATATGAAAAATACTTATTGGACGGGTTATTTTCCGCTCGTTGCGATTCTGCTTTTTAGTTCGTCATTATCCATTTCTACCTCGCTTTATGTCATGAAGATACTTCAGACGCTCGGCATGTATCAGGGGATGCTGGATTATTTCTCTGAGAAAGGGATCAGACTGGCGCTTTTTGCAGCGTTCGCCCTTGTGTATTTTATGCTTTTTTCGGCTTTGAAGCTGATTGCAAACACAGTGACAGAGCTGTCTCTTTTGTTTTTCACAAATGACCCTGAAGGGGACAATCTGAAAAAAATCAGATTAGGCTCTTTAATTTATGTAGGCGGAGGAATTCTTTCCTTTGCGCTCGTGCAGAATGGTTTTTGGATTGCGGCGTTATTTGCCGTTGTTACGCTCGTTTATTTGATTTTCATGGTGTACAGAATCTATTCGACACTCTCGATCGTTTCGCTGATCGGTTTTATATTGCTTGAGATTCTGTTTTGGTTTACTTTTGTTATCGGTATTTTGTACATCTTTATCAAGCTTTATAATAGCATAATGGCTAGCTTACCTGTGTAAGCTAGCCATTTTTGTTAAGACAGAAATCTGTTTTTGATCTCAGGGGAGGGGAGCATGCATGCTTCCCTTTTTCCGAACCATTTGTAACGGCGCCGGGCGATGAAAGAATAGGCTCTGTCCCTGAGGGGGCGGGGCACTGCGAAAAAAACCGCTGACAGCCGCCAGGCTCCGCGGAGATGACGGGAAACCTTTAACACGGCTGCGGATTTTTTGTATATCCGCCCGTTTTCGATAAAAATCATGCTGTCAAATTGTTCTGTCGGAAGTCCTTCTGATGCCAAAAGCTCCCGGGCGGTATCTGATTGCAATGAAGCAAATGAGATTTTGCCGGCCGGATCGCGTTTAATGATGAATTGAACGGCGCCGTTGCATAAGTTGCAGACGCCGTCAAACAAAAGCACGCGGTCCGGAAGCTGAGCTGGTTTCAAAGCGGATCCCCTCCGTTATCTTTAATAAGCTGCCTGCAGCGTGTTTTTCCAGATCGAAAGCTGAGGGCTTGCGTCATGAAGGTATTCGACGCTTGACGGTGTATCCTTTCCGACCCATACCCCCATCGTATAAGCGTCCGTCAGGCCGACAAACCACATATCGTGATAGTCATTTGACGTTCCTGATTTTCCGCCGACGTACGGAGCTTTAAAGTTCGCTTTTTTTCCTGTTCCGCTTTTGACGACGGCTTTCATCATTTCTTTGATCTGCATGTTGGTCCGCACGCTGAATACCTGCGTCGGCTCATCTTTCCATTTTAATATCGTTTTTCCTTTTAAATCAGTCACTTTTGTAATCGCGTGACTCGGCGTATAAACGCCGTTGTTGCCGAACGTGGTGTACGCATTGGTCATTTCAAGCGGAGTCATGCCGTTTGTAAAACCGCCAAGCGCCGCAGGCAGACGGTAATCCGCGCTGACCAGCTTCGCGAAATGAAACGGTTCAAGGTAGCTGAACGCCTTATTGACGCCGACGCGGTCCATGATTCTGATGGCCGGTGTGTTGTACGAGTATTTAAACGCCGTTTCCAGCGTGACCGTACCGTACGTGCGGTTATTGTAGTTTTGCGGGCAGTAATCCGCACTGCAGAATTTGCTTGCGTCAATCTTGCTGTGTGGCGTTGCGCCGGTCTTTTCAATGTAAGGTCCGTAATCAAGCAGCGGCTTAATGGATGAACCGGGCTGTCTGTATGCCTGATAGGCACGGTTGAAATCATATTTATGATAATCTTTCCCGCCTGAAAGCGCGATAATCTGATGTGTCTGATGATTAATCACGGCCGCTCCGCCCTGGACGCCTGCATACGGCAGATTTTGATTCACTTGGGCGACGACCTGGTTTTGCATATACGGATTCAGCGCCGTATAAATCTTTACGCCGTCTTTTAACAATGTGCTGACTCTGTCTGAAAGCTCACTCTGTATTTTTTGTTTCGCCTTTCCGGAAGCTTTTTCAAGACGTTTGTCATAGCCTTCGGATGATGAAACAAGCTGTGTGAATTCATCATTTACATAGGAAACATAGTCAGGATATTTATTTGTTTTTTCGTTTATATCAAGCTTGATCTTTTCCTTTTCGGCTTTTTTCAGCTGTTTCCCGGATATAACGCCTGCTTTTTTTAATCCGTTAAGCAATCTGACTTGTCGTTTTTTCGTATAATCAAAATGCTTGAGAGGATCATATAATGTAGGGTTATTAGGGATGGCGCAGATAAAGGCCATTTCTCCCAAAGTGAGAGATTTCAGCGGCTTGCTGAAATAAAATTGTGCCGCCGAACCGACACCGTATACGCCGTTATTAAAATAAATCGTATTTAAGTAGCCTTCTAAAATCTCATCTTTGCTGTATTTTTTCTCAAGCTGATAGGAATAGGCCAGCTCCGTCAGTTTTCGGCTGAAGGTGCGTTCATGGCTTAAATACACATTCCTTGCCAGCTGCTGGGTGATGGTGCTGGCGCCCTGATCAATTTTATGATCTTTGAAATTGGAGGCGGCCGCCCTGACCATCCCCATAAAGTCAAACCCTTTATGCTCATAAAAATGACGGTCTTCAGAGGTTAAAAACAGTTGTTTTACCTCATTCGGTATTTTATTAAAGGGCACGATCACGCGGTTCTCATGATCGCTGACAATCTCAGAAACAAGGCTTCCGTCCCTGTCATACATGTAACTGTTTTGAACCAGGTTTATCGCTTTTAAATCAATATGTTTATCGAGCACCTGATCAAAAGGCTTGATTTGTTTTACCTCTTTGCCGGAAGCAATAACTGTAAATGCACACAACGGGATAATGCCGAGCAGCAAAATCCATCCGATTATTTTACGTACCATGGTCACTCTCTTTTCTCCTGATTTCTAGCCATATCGTATCATTCTTTTAAGAATACGAGAAGGTTAAATTTAGAAGAAATCGTGATCGCTGCCGGTCAGCCCGCATTTGACGCTGTATCCTTTTGCAGATGTCCCGCCATCCATAAGAGCCCCGCGCCTATTAAAAAGAGAAAGGCGGTGACGTAGAAAGCAGCCGAAATGGAAAAACCGCTTGAGACCGCACCTCCGAGCAGAGGGCCGAGCACATTTCCGAGAAAACGAAAGCTGACGTTATAGCCGAGCACCTCTCCCTGGATGCTGCCCGGCGCCCTGACGCGGATTGCGGCCGTAATGCAGGGGAGCGTGCCGCCCATGACCATGCCGAACAGAAATCTGAAGACTAACAGAATGGAGAGGGAGGAGGCGAGCGCCTGCGGAATGAAAAACACCGCTGAGGCAATCAAAAGCACGATTAAGATCCGGCTGTGGCCGAAGCGGTCGCCGAAGTCCCCCCATTTCCGGGCAAGCAGTAAGCTTCCGAGTCCGGTAGCTGAAAACGCCATTCCGGAGAAAAAGGCTAAATTAACAGGTCCGTGCAGCTCATTGACATATAAAGCGAGCAGCGGCTGGATGCTGAAATTGCCGGTCTGCACGATCATAGTAAGCACCATCATCGCCCAAAGCGCGGGCTGGTGAAAAATATAGGAGAGCACCTGTTTTCTGGAATAGGTTTTCCGCTTGTTTTGTTTCTCGCCGAGCGGCTGCTCATTGACCTGAAATAAAACGAGAAGCACGGACGCGAAAATGACAAAAGACGTAATAAAAAATGTGTACGTAAACCCGAAGCTGTCAGCGAGCAGCCCGCCCAGCATCGGTCCGAATAAAGTGCCTGACACCTGACCCATCTGCAGCGTGCCGAGCGTCTTCCCGGCAGTCTCTTTCGGCGTCTGCGCCGAAATCATGGCAAGCGATGTCGGAACAAACCCTGTTACTAGACCCATAAGCAGCCGCAGGACAAACAGCTGATAAACGGATGTCACAAACCCCATCAATAAAATGCTGACGGCAATGCCGGTTCCTGTAATCAAGAGAATTTTTTTGTAGCCGCGCTTATCGCCGAATCTTCCCCAAAACGGGGAAATCACAAACGCCATTAAAAACGTGACGCCGAACACATACCCGCTCCATCTCTGCACATACCCGCCCGAATGGGGGCTGATCGTTTCGATATATAACGAAAGAAACGGAACAATCATGGTCATGCTGGCGGAAATAAAGAAATTTGTAATCCAAATGACGACGAAGTTCTTCTTACGGACAGAAATAACATCACCTTCTTTACTTTTCGTGTATCTAATCATTAGTATATAGGAATGAATCCGGTATTTGTATTTTCGATGCGGATATAGGAAAATTCATTATTTTTAGAAAATGAAGAAAGTTTCAGAGGGGAAACTGATATACTATCATAAAATATCATTTTTGATCGGAGGAAAGGCAGGTGTAAAAAAAGTGGATCAGCGCAGTCTGCTCATTATTGATTTTGAATTTACAATGCCTGACGGAAAATACAGCCCGCAAAATTTCTTTCCCGAGATTATTGAAGCGGGGATTGTCAAGACGGTGAATGATGAAGTGACTGAAACGTTTTCGAGTTATATCAAACCGAAAAAATTTCCGAAGCTGACGAAACGATGCAAAACCTTTCTGAACATCACCCAAAAAGACGTGGACGGCGGAATCACGTTTAATGAATTCATCCGCAAATTAAATGAGCTTGATCCTGATAAAAACTGCACGATCGTCACCTGGGGCAATATGGATATGAAAGTGTTAAAGCAAAATTGCATGTTTAACCACATCCCTTTTCCGTTCAAAGGAGAACTTCGGGATCTGTCCCTTGAATACAAAAACTTCTTCGGCGACAGAACATTGACCGGCCTTTGGAAAGCGGCAGAAGAGTATGGCGATAAAGGGACGGGCACGCATCATAAAGCGCTGGATGATGCGCGGACGACATACAAATTATTCAAGCTTGTCGAGCGGGATAAACAATATCTTGAAAAACCGAAACCTCCGACGATCGGTGATCGCGTCGATCTGACTGAACTGTTTCGCCGGGCCACATAAAAAAACCCAATCATGCCGACTGGGTCAAGTTCTTTTAAAATAGTCACGCTCTAACGCGGCCAAGTTGGCAAGCGAACGTTCCGCCCATTCTGAGCCGTCCGCTGTAAGCTGATCTTTCAGCCGGGCAGACGCCGCTTGTAAGGAAGCCGTATAATCAGGCACCTCGCCATCAAACGGTTTGACCATCTGATGCGGTATGTTTGTCTGTTCCCCGAATGCAAGCGCTCTTCTTTCATGAAAAAACGGAACATCCGCCTGCTTCGGATGATGAAGATCTCCTTGAGCGGGATGCGTCAGAACGGCTTTAATTTTCACTAAATAGTGATTGGGCCTGACGTCTGTCACTTCCCCTATGTATGCTCCTGTTTTATAAAACCCTTTTACGATTGTGCCGATGTCAAACGTATTCATAGCGTTCACCTCTCTCTAGTTATTCTATAAAAGATCAACGCGGTTGGCTAGTGAACAGCTGCCGGAAGCCTGACTGAGGCCGTTGTGCCCGAGTGCTCGCCGCTGGTGAAACAGACGGAGCCTTCATGATGCTGAATAATCGAGAATGTCACGGTAAGCCCGAGCCCGGTGCCGTTCGTTTTCAGCGTATAATATGGCTTGCCGAGTTTCTGCAGTTCTTCATCGGACATGCCGATTCCGTTATCCGTAATCTGAATGAGAATTATCTCTTCCTGTTTTTGGACGGAGACCTCGATTCGGCCGTTTTCAGAGGGCACGGCTTCAATACTGTTTTTAATCAGATTAATGAAGGCCTGTTTCAGTTTTTTTACATCGCCGAACACATATAAATCAGGCTCGCTTCGAACCGTAACGGTCACCGATTTAAAATTGGCATAAGACTCCATTAAGGAACCTGTTTCCTTTACGAGCAGAGAAATATCAAACTTTTCTTTTTCATAGTCATCCTGCTTCGCCATATCGAGATAATTCGTAATGATCGTCTGAGCCCGGTCGAGTTCGGACAGCACAAGTTTCTGATATCCGGAGTGGGATTTGTCCTGAAGCTGCTCGCCGCTGAACAGCAGCTGCACAAAACCTCTGACGACCGTAAGCGGATTGCGGACTTCATGGGCGACGCTTGCCGCAAGCTCGCTGACGACGGCCATTTTTTCTGAGTGAATCAGCCTTGCCCGCATGGACGCATTCTCATCAATGATCTCAATCAAATAAATGCACAGCAAAAGGGCGCTGACTTGAAAAAAAACAGATACTGCCGCCTCATAATAAACGGAAGATAGATTTTGAAAATTGAAAATATTGGTCGCGGAATAGATGAAGACAGATGCGGTTAATAAGGCGGTTTCAGTGCAGCCGATGAGAAGAGCGAAAAGCAGTTTCTTCCGCTTTGAAAAAAAAGGCCATTTCGTTTGGAGCTGGATAGGGATGATGATTAAAAAAGGAATTAAGGATAAGAAAAAAAGAGCGGAAGGTTCAAACCATATGAGCTGAAAAAAAACGGATGCCGCCCCTGCGGCAAGTCCTGCGGCGGTACCGGAATAAAGCAGGCAGACGATAATGGGAATCAGCTGCAAACCGTAACGGACGGAATGAAGCTCCTGGATGGGAAAAGCCGTACATAATAAGGAAGATGACGCTGCAAATACGGCGACCAGCAGGCGGTTCGCTCTCGGCACAAGCAAATCGGGCTTGCTGAGCCAGAAGACTTGATAAAGAAAAATAGGGAATAAAATAAAAGAGAAGTGAAGCAGGTAATCCTTTACAATCTCCATTTATGCGAAATCCTTTCCTATGTAAATATGAATCTATTATAACATCTTTACCGGAAAAAAAAGTATATATTTCTCTAAAGCGAACGCCCTTATCTCATCTGATAAAGGCGTTCTTTCCGCTGCTAAGCGAACGCTGCTTTCATTCTCTCAAGCCCTTCTTTTACGGCGGCGGCTGAACAGCCGACATTAAGTCTCATAAATCCTTCGCCGCCCGGTCCGTATTTTGTTCCCGGCTCTAATATGATTTTCCCTTTTTTGAGCATTCTTTCTTTGAGCTCGGCATCCGAAAATCCGTATTCGCTGAAATCCATCCAGATCAAATAGGAAGCGTCAGGCTTCATCATGCGGACTTTCGGCAATTCTTTTCTTAAAAAGTCCTCAGTCAATTTCATATTCCCTTCAATGTAAGGAATCAGCGCGTCAAGCCAAGGGCCTCCCTTTGTATAAGCCGCTTCAATTGCTGCAACCGCAAATGTGTTAAGGCTGGAAATTCCGTTCTGATGCAATGCGGCGGAGAATTTCGCCCGCTTATACCGATCGGGAATGATAATGGCGGATGCCTGAATCCCGGCAATATTAAACGTCTTGCTCGGCGCGACACAAGTAACGGAAATCCGCGCAAACTCCTCAGACAGAGAAGCGAAAGGCGTATGCGGCTTTCCGTACAGCATCAAGTCGGAATGTATCTCGTCAGAAACGACGGTAACGTTATGGGCGGCGCACAGCGATCCGAGCTTCATAAGCTCATCCCGGCTCCACGCTCTGCCGGACGGATTGTGGGGATTACAAAGAATCATCAGCTTGACCTCAGAATCGTTCAGCTTTTTCTCAAGATCCTCAAAATCCATACAGTAGACGCCGCTTTCTTCCCGTAACGGGTTATGTAAAACCTGCCGTTTGTTTTCCTTGATCATCTGATAAAAAGGCGTATACACCGGTGATTGAATCAACACCGGATCGCCCGGTTCGGTAAAGGCTTGTACGGCCATGCTGATTGCCGTGACAACACCGGGACTGAACGCGATGTTTGCGGGATCGGGCCGGTAGCCGTGCCGCGTCTCAAGCCATGAAGCGACGGCTTCTCTTGTGTTTTCGTCAGGAGACGTGTAACCGAATATGCCGTGGTCAAGGCGGGCTTTTAAGGCGTCAGTGACCGCTTCGGGAGCGCGGAAATCCATATCGGCAACCCACATCGGAAGCGCATCCGATACGCCGAATAACGCTTCCGCCTTGTCCCATTTCACCGATTGTGTGCCAAGACGGTTTTCTCGAAGATCAAAGTTCATGTATGTCACTCCTGTAGTATCATTATTTTGCACAGCGTATCTATGATAAAATAGAATTGCAAACTTTATTATAAGCGGTGATGAAAATGGAAGAAAGCCAAGCGGTCATGGAAATGATGAAAATCATTGCCAAGTGGGACCCGTTTAAATATGGAGAAGATTTTTATGAGACAGAAGCCGTCGACATCGTTCAGGCCGTCTACAGTGAAGACCGTGCCGACAAGCTGGCAGCAGCCATTCAGGATATCTTTGAAGCTTCATTTGAGCAAAAGCTTCCGATCGAAGGCTGCCAAAAGGCCGCTGAGCAGCTTCTGTTCATAAAAGAAAGCAGCTCCTGCACCCCTTAAAAACCGGCGGTTTCGCCGGTTTTTTTATTGAATAAATTCAAAAATCCGCTCCGAAACAAACTCCGGGCGCTCTTCAGGTACGAGGTGCCCCGTATCCTTGAGTGAATACAGAATGGAATCCGGCAGGTCGTCATGAAGCCGTTTTCCGACTGAGAACGGAACGACACGGTCTTCTTCTCCCCAGATTAAAAGAGCGGGGTTTTGCACTTTCTTCAAATCCTCGGGCTCTAAATCGCCCTCCCTGTGTCTGATAAACCTTGTCATCGCTTTGAAAATCTGGCGGTCTGTAAATGGTTTTTCGTAACCGTCAATCATTTCCTGATCGATAAGCGTCCGGTCGTGAACGACATTTAACAGGTTGTTCAGCACGCCGTCTTTTGAAAGCCAATACTTAAGATACAGGTCAAAACAAGGGAGATGCGTCCCGAATATAATCGACGGGTGCGAGCGCTTTAAATACCCCGAGCTGCACAGCAGGACGATTTTAGAAAAAAGCTCGGGTCTGAGAAGAGACGCGGATAAGGAAATCTGGCCGCCCATTGAATGGCCGATGAGTGCGGCCCGGCTGATACCGAGCTTTTCGAGAAGTCCGATCAGAAGCTTGGCGAGGTTTGCGTAAGTATATACGAATGTCCGTGACTTTTCCGATTGCCCGAAAGGAGGCAGGTCAACGGCGATAATATCATAATGGTTTCTGAGCAGCGGGATCAGTTTTCTGAAGCTGAATGCCGAAGATAAAAAACCGTGTACGCAGACGAGTGTCTGTCTGCCGGGATTTTCATAATGCTCGTAATACAGCTCAACTCCGTCTATCGCGGCCCGTTTAATCGGTGAAACAGCTTCCATGAGAGCCTTCGCCGTCCTTTCTTTGTTGTAATGTAAAGGCTTTTTTGATTGTCAGATTTTAGCTCTGGTTTCTTTCGGGTTTTTCTTAGCATTTGTCGAAAATCGTGATATAATGTCATGAAGATTTTTGATAATGCAAAGGTGTGAAACGTATGAAGCTGACCGAAAAAGAAACAGAAATATTAGAAATTTTAGACGAAAACAGCCGCGTTGATGCGGAAACGATTGCGAAAATGGCAAACATTCCCGCTGAAGAAGTCAAAAGCATCATTGAAAAGCTTGAAAAGGAAAAAGTCATCATTGATTATGCGGCGATGATCGACTGGCGCAAAGTCGACGGTTTGGAAGGCGTCACGGCGATGATTGACGTAAAAGTCACTCCGAAACGAAATGTCGGCTTTGATGAAGTCGCTGAGCGGATATACAGATTCCAGGAAGTTGAATCAGTGTACCTGATGTCAGGGGTGTATGACTTATCTGTCGTTATTCGCGGCAACACGATGTCAGACGTGGCAAGCTTCGTGTCTGAAAAATTGTCCACCCTTGAGTCTGTCGTTTCCACGACAACGCACTTCATCCTGAAAAAATATAAGCATGACGGCAAAGTCTTTGAAAGCGGAGACGATGACAAAAGAATCGTGGTGTCTCCGTAAATGGAAACGAAGACTTCTTATTTATCTGACTACGTGCAGCAGATTAAACCGTCAGGCATCCGCAAATTCTTTGATCTGGCCGCCACGATGGAAGGCGTCATTTCACTGGGAGTGGGAGAGCCTGACTTTGTGACGGCCTGGAACGTGAGGGAAGCGAGTATTCTTTCTTTAGAACAGGGTTATACGGCTTATACGGCAAATGCGGGTCTTTATGAACTGAGAGAAGAAATCAGCCGCTACTTAGATCAGCGGTTCGGCCTGAGTTATTCGCCTGACAGTGAACTGATCGTTACTGTAGGGGCAAGCCAGGCGCTTGATCTCGCTGTCCGCGCCATTATGAATCCTGGAGAGGAAATGTTAATTCCCGAACCGTGTTTTGTCGCTTATGAATCACTCGTGACCCTGACGGGGGCGAAGCCGGTGCCGATTCAGACTGTCGCTGCAAAAGGTTTCAAAGCATCAGCAGCCGATTTTGAAGCGGCCCTGACGGACAAAACAAAAGCGCTGCTTCTATGCTCGCCGTCAAATCCGACAGGTTCCGTCTATTCGAAAGAAGAGCTTGAATCCATCGCTGCTTTCGCTGAAAAACACGACTTGATCGTGCTTGCTGATGAAATTTATGCCGAGCTGACGTATGATGAGCCATTCACGAGCATGGGGGCCATCCGCGGCATGAAGGAACGCACGATTCTTATTTCCGGCTTCTCCAAAGCATTTGCCATGACGGGGTGGAGACTCGGATTTACGGCGGCGCCTCCCGTGATCAGGGATGCCATGCTCAAAATTCATCAGCACGCGATGATGTGCGCGCCTTCCATGGCTCAGTATGCGGCGCTCGAAGGGCTGAAAAACGGCCAGGAAGACGTCGAAAGAATGAAGAAAAGCTATCGGAGACGCCGAAACCTGATTGTGGAGACATTGAACGAAATCGGACTCGGCTGCCACCACCCCGGCGGAGCATTTTACGCCTTTCCTTCCATTCAGTCGACCGGCATGAGTTCAGAAGAATTCGCGGAACAGCTGCTCATTGAAGAAAAAGTAGCCGTCGTTCCGGGGAATGTATTCGGCCCGAGCGGCGAAGGCTACATCAGATGTTCCTATGCGACATCCATTGAGCAGATTCAGGAAGCGCTCGTCAGAATCAAACGGTTTGTTGAAAAAAGGGCATAAAAAAAGATACGAACCCGGTTCGCATCCAAATAAAAGGGGGGAATACTAGAAAGCCTTCGTAATCATAGTATACCCTCCTTTATCTGTGCTTAAACATGATGATGTAAAAAAGTTCTCTTTGCGAAAAACAAACTTGTATGATATAATTTTAAATTGCGTATAATCTGTATTTAATTTAACTTAGGAGTTGTTATGAATGGCAGCAAAATTTGAAGTGGGCAGTGTTTACACTGGTAAAGTAACAGGATTACAAGCGTATGGTGCGTTTGTTGCATTAGATGAAGAAACTCAAGGACTTGTTCACATTTCTGAAGTCACTCACGGTTTCGTAAAAGACATTAACGAACACCTTTCTATCGGTGACGAAGTACAAGTAAAAGTACTTGCGGTTGACGAAGAAAAAGGCAAAATCAGCCTTTCTATCCGTGCGACTCAAGCGGCGCCTGAAAGAAAAGAAAGCAAACCAAGAAAACCGAAAGCGGCTCAAGCTTCTGAAGAAACATCTGCTCCGCAAGGTTTCAACACATTGAAAGATAAGCTTGAAGAGTGGATCGAACAGTCCAACCGCAAAGACCTTATCAAAAAATAATCATTAAAAAAAGCACCGGATATGTATGTTCGGTGCTTTTTTTATGTTTATCTGACTTCCGGATTTGCCGCTTCCTCGCGGGATGTTTCTTCGTTCGGCTTAAACAGCAGGCCGAGATTGATCAGACCGGCGATGCCGACAAGGCCGTAAATAATCCGCGACAGAGCTGATCCTTGGCCGCCGAAGATGGCTGCTACTAAATCAAATTGGAAAAACCCGATCAGTCCCCAGTTAATAGCGCCGATAATCGTTAATACGAGACAGATACGCTGAATAACACTCATGTAAACAACCTCCTCTATGAATTCGTGAAACAGTTATAGATTGTGACAAAGCAAAGAATCTATGCATACTACATTCTCCGCCGTGTAAAATCACACACTGTCTCAGGCTGTACAAGTGCCTTTCCCGGGAATTCGATGTCTGTAAACCATGTGATGCGCCGTCAAAAAAGCGGATTGCTTTACATTGAACGTCATCTTTCTGCATAATATAAATCCAAAGGAGGAGATGTCATGCAAAACTTTACATATTGGAATCCGACCAAGTTGATTTTCGGAAAGGGAGAGGTTGAAAAACTTCCTGAAGAAATCAAACCGTACGGAAAAAACGTGCTGCTCGTATACGGAGGAGGCAGCATTAAGCGCAGCGGTCTTTATGATCAAGTAACCGAACTGCTGAAAAAAGCGGGAGTTACCGTACATGAATTGGCAGGCGTAGAGCCGAATCCGCGTGTCTCAACGGTGAACAAAGGTGTTGCGCTCTGTAAAGAAAACAGCATCGATTTCTTATTGGCCGTCGGCGGCGGAAGTGTCATTGACTGCACGAAAGCCATCGCGGCGGGCGCTAAATATGACGGCGACGCGTGGGATATCGTCACGAAAAAACACCAGCCGAAAGAAGCGCTGCCTTTCGGAACAGTGCTGACACTTGCGGCAACCGGTTCAGAGATGAACTCCGGATCAGTCATCACAAACTGGGAGACACAAGAGAAATATGGATGGGGGAGCCCGCTCGTTTACCCTAAATTCTCTATTCTCGATCCGGTAAACACATTTACCGTTCCGAAAGACCACACCATTTACGGCATGGTCGATATGATGAGCCATGTGTTTGAACAATATTTCCACCACACGCCAAACACGCCGTATCAGGACCGGATGTGTGAATCGCTTCTGCGCACGGTGATTGAAACAGCGCCGAAGCTGATCAATGATCTGGAGAACTACGAGCTTCGTGAGACGATTTTATATACAGGCACGATCGCATTAAACGGAATGCTGTCAATGGGCGCAAGAGGGGATTGGGCCACACACAACATCGAGCATGCGGTATCAGCGGTTTACGATATACCGCACGCCGGAGGTTTAGCGATTCTGTTCCCGAACTGGATGAGACATGTGCTCAAAGAAAATCCGGCCCGCTTTAAACAGCTTGCCGTCCGTGTCTTCGATATTGACGAGACAGGCAAATCAGATGAAGAGATCGCACTTGAAGGAATCAGCAGGCTGTCTGATTTCTGGACGAGCCTGGGCGCTCCGAACAGACTCGCTGATTATGATATTTCTGATGAGAAGCTGGATACGATTGCAGATAAAGCGATGGCAAACGGAGCATTCGGACAGTTCAAGTCACTGCAGAAAGAAGACGTGCTTGCGATACTGAAAGCATCATTGTAATAACATAAAGGGGGCGGCCGGATTGGCAGCTCCTTTTTTTCTGTGTTATAGTAATTCCCTTACGATTTTTTTGGAGGTCATGATAAATGGAGAACTTTACGTACTACAATCCGACGAAACTGATTTTCGGAAAAGGTCAAATCGACCAATTGAAAAAAGAGCTGAAGCAATACGGGAAAAACGTGCTGCTTGTATACGGAGGCGGCAGCATTAAGCGAAACGGCCTGTATGACCAAGTAACAGGCATCTTAAAAGAAGAAGGCGCAACCGTTCATGAGCTTGCGGGCGTTGAACCGAACCCGCGTCTGGAAACGGTAAATAAAGGAATTGAGCTGTGCAGAAAGCATGAGATTGATTTCCTTCTCGCAGTCGGCGGCGGAAGTGTCATCGACTGTACAAAAGCGATTGCGGCCGGTGCGAAATATGACGGCGACGCATGGGACATTTACAGCAAAAAAGTAACGGCGCAGGACGCGCTCCCGTTCGGCACGGTGCTGACGCTTGCGGCGACAGGCTCTGAAATGAACCCTGATTCCGTTATCACAAATTGGGAAACAAACGAAAAATTCGTATGGGGCAGCAATGTCACTCATCCGCGTTTCTCCATTTTAGATCCTGAGAATACTTTCAGCGTTCCGGAAAACCAAACCGTATACGGCATGGTGGATATGATGAGCCACGTATTTGAACAATACTTCCACAATGTTGAAAACACGCCGCTTCAGGACAGAATGTGTTTTGCGGTCCTTCAGACGGTAATTGAAACAGCGCCGAAACTTTTGGAAGACCTTGAGAACTATAAGCACCGTGAAACGATTTTATACGCGGGTACGATCGCATTAAACGGCACGCTGCAAATGGGCTATTTCGGCGATTGGGCTTCCCATACGATGGAGCACGCCGTATCAGCGGTTTATGACATCCCTCACGCGGGAGGACTTGCGATTCTGTTCCCGAACTGGATGAGATACACGCTGGATACAAATGTAGACCGTTTTAAAAACCTGATGCTCAACATGTTTGACATTGATACTGAAGGCAAAACGGATAAAGAAATTGCGCTTGAAGGGATCGATAAATTGTCCGCGTTCTGGACAAGCCTCGGCGCACCGTCCCGCCTTGCGGATTATGACATCGGTGAAGACAAACTTGAGCTGATCGCAGACATCGCCGCAAAAGAAATGGAATACGGCGGATTCGGCAATTTCCAAAAACTGAACAAAGATGACGTACTTGCTATCTTAAAGGCGTCACTGTAAGATACATTTCCGGCCGGGGTGAAGATGAAATAGATTTTCAAGCTGCAGATGTAACCGTTTTGGGAGTCCCTTCATTAGTGCATCAAGAGCAAGTGAAACACCCCTTGCCATGAGACAACTATGGAAATCTCACATGATGCGGATGGATTTGACTCCCTGTTTCTGTACATTTAGCAGAAAAGGATCAATTAACTTTGCGATTGCCGATCATCTATTTACACAAAATCTAAATCATGAAGAGCCGCGAATTTAAAAAAGGGGCGCTGATTCAATCAGCGCTCCTTTTATGCATTTTGTGTACTAAGATCCCGCTGCGCCCCCATATAGCTTCCCATTAAGTTTTGATAACCGGGAAGATGACTGGAGATTAATGCGCCAAAACCTTCAACATCGTTGCGCCAATCACGCTGTAACTCGCATGCTACGCTGAACCAGTTCATAAGCTGCGCGCCGCCATGAGCCATACGCGTTAATGATGCATCTGCTACTTGCTTATTAAACGTCCCCGAAGCATCTGTCACAACAAACACTTCGTAGCCTGCTTTAATGGCAGAAAGCGCAGGAAAAGCAACGCAGACGTCTGTTACCACCCCCGCGATAATCAGCTGTTTTTTGCCAGTCGCCTCAATGGCTTTAACAAAGTCTTCATTGTCCCATGCATTAATTTGTCCGGGACGGGCTATTTTTGGCGCATCGGGAAAGAGATCAACGAGTTCTTGCATGAGCGGTCCGTTGGGTCCATTTTCAAAACTCGTTGTTAAAATAACCGGTAAATCAAAGAATTTAGCCGTATCACCGAGAGCCAATACATTGTTTTTAAATTCATCAACACCATAGTCACGCACGAGACCGGAAATAAGGCCGGTTTGATGGTCAACTAAAAGCACGGCAGCATCATCTTTTGAAAGACGGGAATAAAGATCAGACATTTTATCATCCTCCTTGAATTAAGGCAAGTAAGTTTGTCAATTGAAAACGGTAAATCTATTCATATGCTGTATAGAAAGAAAGTTATTTCTGAGGTGACTTTTCGTGAGGGGGATGATCCTTCAATTAATTTGGAACGGGAACCGGAGCATGATCAATCCAATGGATAAACTGTTGTAAATAGCGTTGAAGATAACGTTTTGTTTGTTCATCCGTAAGTATGTTTTGAGCGGAATCAATTTTCTCATGGACTTGCGAAATCAGCATTTTTTGAAAGGGCAAAACATTGACTTGCATAGCTTCGAGTACTTCCCTCATTTGCGTTTGACCAAAGGCAGTACCGAACCCTCCGGGGGTTGCTCCGATTAAGCCAACCGGTTTTCTGTTTAAAACAGAAGAGGTCCGCGGTCTCGATGCCCAGTCCAATGCATTTTTTAATACCCCCGGAATTCCGGAATTGTACTCTGGACTTACAATGATGACGCCGTCAACGTCTTGTATATCAGCTCTAAAGGATGTTACGGAGTCTGGTGCTCCGGCAATTTCTAAATCTTCGTTAAAAAAAGGAAGACTGTCTATTTCAACCCAACGAAATTGAGCCGCATTATCGAAGTCAATCAATGATTGAGCAATTGCTCGATTATACGAGTTTTTTCGTAAACTTCCACAAATAAGACCAATGGTTTTAGTCATAAAATCACCTCCCGGTTTAAAATCACTTTCATCTTAACACGATACTCCAAATATAGACACTATTTTTAAAATTGTACATTTATGCCTTAATATTCCTTCGTGGCAGCCTCTCAAGAGGAGTACTATATAAAAAGAACCGGCCCATCGGGATTGGCGATGGATGTCATCCTGCTCCAAAGTAAAGGTGATACGTTCCTGGATCACCAACATTCGATTCGTTATCCCTCTCATGATTATTACAAATATAACCATATCGAATCCGGGATATTGTATAAAAAATGAATGCATTTTTAGCGCAAATCCATATTCATCATGCCTTCTTCATGACTTGATTTAGCGGGTGAGTTCATATAAAGTGAAAGAGAAAACAATTCACCGTGATGGAGGGACAAGCAAATGACGCATGTACGCTTTGATTACTCAAGAGCGTTACCTTTTTTCAATGAACATGAACTTACATACGCACGTGATTTCGTAAAAACGGCACACCATAATATCCATGAAAAAACAGGCGCCGGAAGCGACTTTTTAGGATGGGTGGACCTCCCTGAAAACTACGATAAAGAAGAATTCGCGCGCATTAAAAAAAGCGCTGAAAAAATCAAATCAGATTCAGACGTGCTTCTCGTCGTGGGTATCGGCGGTTCATACTTAGGCGCCCGCGCGGCGATTGAAGCGCTCAATCATTCTTTCTATAACGTTCTGCCGAAAGACAAGCGCAAAAACCCTCAAGTTATCTTTATCGGCAACAATATCAGCTCAACTTATATGAAAGATGTTATGGATCTTTTGGAAGACGCTGATTTCTCTATCAATGTCATTTCTAAATCAGGCACGACGACGGAACCTGCAATCGCTTTCCGGATTTTCCGCAAACTTCTTGAAGAAAAATACGGAAAAGAAGAAGCGAAAGCGCGGATTTACGCGACGACAGATAAAGAGCGCGGCGCTTTAAAAACGCTTTCTAATGAAGAAGGCTTCGAATCATTCGTTATTCCTGATGATGTCGGCGGACGTTTCTCCGTTCTGACTGCGGTAGGTCTTCTGCCGATTGCGGTAAGCGGGGCTGATATCGATGAAATGATGAAAGGCGCTCTTGATGCAAGCAAAGACTTTTCCAGCTCGGAATTAGAAGAGAACGCGGCTTACCAATACGCCGTCGTCCGCAACGTTCTGTATAATAAAGGCAGAACCATTGAAATGCTTATCAACTATGAGCCTGCGCTGCAATACTTTGCGGAATGGTGGAAGCAGCTCTTCGGCGAAAGTGAAGGAAAAGATGAAAAAGGCATCTATCCTTCTTCTGCTAACTTCTCAACAGACCTTCACTCTCTCGGTCAATACGTGCAGGAAGGCAGACGCGATCTGTTTGAAACTGTATTAAACGTTGAAAAACCGAAGCATGAGCTGACAATTGAAGAAGCGGAAAATGATCTCGACGGCTTAAATTACTTAGCCGGCAAAACGGTCGATTTCGTCAACAAAAAAGCGTTCGAAGGCACGATGCTTGCCCATACAGACGGAAAAGTGCCGAACTTAATTGTCAATATTCCGGAGCTTAATGCATATACATTTGGATATCTCGTCTATTTCTTTGAAAAAGCGGTGGCGATGAGCGGTTATCTGCTCGGAGTCAACCCGTTTGATCAGCCGGGTGTTGAAGCCTATAAGGTGAATATGTTCGCGCTTCTCGGCAAACCGGGCTTTGAAGAGAAAAAAGCAGAGCTTGAAAAACGCCTTGAAAAATAAAAAGAAAGGCTGGCCCTCAGCATGACGGGTCAGCCTTTTTTAAACCGTGAAAGGTGTGATGATGAATGATACGACTCTTATGTAAGCATGCCGTCATTTCCGTCTGTTCCGCCGCTATTGTCTATTCGGCACTAAAACTGTCTCCTGAATCCCTCTTACAAACCATCCTGTTTTTCGCTTTCCCTCTCGGCTTGTTTACGGACATGGTCCGGCTGAAACTGAAGATTGGCCGGATGCAGTCGCTGATCACGAAGTGCTGTCTCTATGCCGCCGTTTTCTATATGTCAACGGAAGCCGTTCTCTCCGCAATTGTGACGTATGTTCTGATTGAATGCGCCGTTACCTCTTTCCAGCGTCTGTCTGCCGCTCCCGATTCTTCCCGGGCGCCGTATGAAGATGCCGCAGAGCGGGGACGCTAAAGACAAAAAGGAGCATATGCACATGATCAGCATTCCATCTTCACTTGAAGGGCAATCGTTTTTACTCCGCGAACTGGAACAGGTGCTGAAACCGATCGGTTATACCATCGGAGGCGGCTGGGAGTATGACCGCGGGTTCTTTGATTACAAAATTTCCGATCAGGACGGCTATTTATTTCTCCGCATCCCTGTTGAAGCAAATAAGGGACACCTGGATGAACGGGGGGCCGCCGTTACAATCGGCACCCCCTTTTTGCTGAGGCACGTCTATCAGGAGGAAACGGATGATCACGCAGGCGGCGGTGTTTTTGAGTCATTATTCAACCAATTCTCCGAGCCGAAACGGCGGGATGCAGCAATTGACCGCTCATATACAGATATCGGCATCTCGCTTGTGAAAGAGCTGGAAGACGTCCTGCTGCATTAAAGAGCCAAAAACAGATCAGTATCGAGCACCTGGTATGACAGGGGAGGGGTCAGCATCGGCCCCTCTTCTTTTTGTATGCCGATGATCGTGGTATTCCGTTTGAGATAATAGAGCGCACAGTCATGATAAGATGAACCCTTTAATTCCTCGGGGACGGGAATGATGCGCACCTTTTTCTCCAGCGTCAGATCTGACAGCGTTTGCGGTTTGGCAAGCTGCAGCTTGACCCGGTAATGCTCAAACATCACCCGGCTCGACAGGCGTGATGTGCACAGAATCTTATTGGCTCCTGCGCGCTCGGCGTTTTTGACATACCGTTCCGTTAAAATTTCCACGATACAATAAACGGACGGATGCAGCCCTTTGATGGCGAGAAGCGTTAATACCGACAGCATATCAGCTTCGGATTCATTTTTCTGCTGGTCTGCTGTCAAAATGACGGTATCGGCTTCCGTAATATTCGCCTTATTGAGCGTACTGTCATCAGCGGCATGTCCGCGGATGAAATGGACGTTTTCAATAAGCGGCCCTTCCCTTAATGAATCATCAATCAGGACGACAGTTTTTGACGGCGCGATGTGCTGCAGTTCTTT
This sequence comes from Bacillus sp. EB106-06-01-XG163, assembly GCF_058791615.1. Taxonomy (NCBI): domain Bacteria; kingdom Bacillati; phylum Bacillota; class Bacilli; order Caryophanales; family Bacillaceae; genus Bacillus; species Bacillus sp. EB106-06-01-XG163. Next base: position 33,179 of record NZ_JBYTDS010000006.1, on the reverse strand, counting down.
CAGCAGCATATGCGACTTCTCATTCCATCCGATAAGAATGACGTGTCCCTTGCCTTTAAAGGCGACCTTCCCTTCGACATAGCGATGCTGTTTGCTGAACACGGCTGAAGAAAGCGTGGCGAAATAGGCGGTCACAAAACTCGCTCCGCTTAATACAAGCACCATGCCGGCAATCTGCCCGAGCGGCGTCTGGGGCACGTAATCGCCGTAGCCGACTGTGGCCACCGTAATAACCGCCCACCAAACCCCTTCAAACACAGACGTGAATTGCTTCGGCTCAAGCATGTAAATGAGTTGGCCGAACAATAAAATCAAGGCGATAATGATCAGTCCGATCCGAACATATAACGGCCATCTCAGCCAGGAAATAAATAAACGGTTTGATTTCATTCGCCCGGCTCTTCTTTCGACAGAGAGATGGATAAAATCTGCTTAATAATGGTGTTTAGTTTTTCGTTCAGCTGTTGCTGGCCGTATGAGTCACGCGCATGTCTGATTAAATCGGCCGTCTCATCTTCAAACTGAATGAGAGGTTCGTCGTTTTCCGATTCATTATAGAGCTGGATAAAGGCGTCAAGCCCCTCGTTCATTCTGTCTATCGCATTGCTCAGCTGTTCTTTCTCGCCATTTGTCACTTTCATGTCGATCACACCTGTATCTTTTTTTATACAGTATGTCCCAGTTCGTTTGATGTCTTTCAAAAATCGCCGAAAACATATTCACCCTCATTTTTTCATATGATAAAGAAAGCGGACCGAAAAAGGGTGAGTCAAATGACAGTCATTCAAAAACTGCTGGCGGCGCTGGCCGGAGCGCAGCTGCTCGCTTCGGCGGCCGTATTGCTTATTTTCGATTTGAATGGATACAATCATATGTCCGGCGGATTTTCATGGCTTGTTTTTGCAAAAGAGACCGCAGGCACGTTTCCGTTTTACATCGGATTGGCCGGGTGTATCCTCATCATGCTCGGAGGTTTGATTCCTGTCAGAAAAAAGAAGCGGATTTCTGTACAGGAAAGCGGACAATCATTAAAATAATATATAAGCAAATCGTACGATATAAGAGAAAAAGGAAGAGGATAATATGCTGTTTATCTTTTTAACAATTGCTGCATTGGGATTGTCGTTTTGGGCACAATTTAAAGTGAAAAGCAATTTTCAGAAATACTCAGACGTAGAAGCTTCCAGTCAGCGGACGGGGGCGGAAACGGCAAGACGGATTCTTGATATTAACGGTTTATATGATGTGCCGGTAGAACCGGTAAGAGGCACTTTAACAGACCATTACGACCCGACGGAGCGGGTGGTGCGTTTATCTGAGCCGGTATATTACGGCCGCTCCATTTCCGCCATTTCCGTCGCTTCCCATGAAGTCGGACATGCTTTGCAGCATCAGGAATCATACGGCGCGCTTGTGCTGAGGCACAAAATTTTTCCGGTCGTCAATTTTGCCTCCGGGGTTGCCCCTCTGCTTTTCTTGGGCGGGATGCTCCTGGGCAGCTTGAACTTAATCGGACTCGGCATTATTTTGTTTTCGGCCGCTGTTTTTTTCCAGCTTGTCACACTGCCTGTCGAGTTTAATGCCAGCGCGAGGGCGAAGCGGATTATCGTGTCGGAAGGATTCATTCGCAACAGTGAAGAACACGGCGTGAATAAAGTGCTGAACGCCGCCGCGCTGACGTATGTGGCTGCGGCGCTCGTTTCATTATTCGAGCTGCTTCGTTTTGTGATGATTTTCTTAAATGGTCGTGATGAGAATTAACACGAAGGAGGTGGCCCCTTACCGTTTGCGGTAGGGGTTTTTTTGCTTATATTAAAACTGATTCTCATTATGCTGTTAATCGGATTAACGGCCATCTTTGTCGCTGCGGAATTTGCGATTGTCAAAATCCGCGGTTCAAAAATTGCGGAGCTGGTTGAAACCGGAGACAGCCGGGCGCTCGCGGCGCACAGGGTGATTTCAAATCTCGATGAATATTTATCAGCGTGCCAGCTCGGCATTACGATTACGGCGCTCGGACTCGGCTGGCTCGGTGAACCGACGATTCAGCGGCTTCTTCATCCTGTTTTCAGCCTGATCGGAATGCCGTCATCCATTACGCACGTCGTCACGTTTATTGCGGCGTTTATCGCCGTCACGTATCTGCACGTTGTTATCGGAGAGCTTGCGCCGAAAACGATATCCATTCAAAAAGCCGAAGCCGTCAGTCTGTGGACGGCGAAACCGCTCATTCTGTTTTATAAAGTGATGTATCCGTTTATTAAGCTGTTAAACGGTTCAGCCGGATTTTTGGTCAAGCTGTTCGGTTTTCATTCGGTGAAAGAACATGAGGTCGTGGTCAGTGAAGAAGAATTGCGGCTGATTTTGTCTGAAAGCTATAAAAAAGGTCAAATCAATCAATCTGAATTCCGTTACGTCAATAAAATATTTGAATTCGATAACCGGGTCGCCAGAGAAATCATGGTGCCGCGCACCGAAATCGCCGTCATCTCGCTTGAACAGTCAGTTGATGAAGCCATACATTTGATCATCAACGAACGGTATACGCGATATCCGGTTATTAAGGAAGACAAAGATCACATTCTCGGCATTATTAACAATAAGGATTTATTTAAGGCGTATTTTCTCGGCCGCTCCATTGAATTAAAAGAAATTATGCGTCCGGTCATCAGAGTCATTGAAAGCATCCCCGTTCAGGAGCTTTTGATCCGCATGCAGAAGGAGCGGATTCATATGGCGATTCTCGTTGACGAATACGGCGGCACGGCGGGACTTGTGACCGTCGAAGACATATTGGAGGAAATCGTCGGGGAAATCCGTGATGAATATGACCAGGATGAAATGCCCCACATTGTCAAAAAAGGCGAACACCACTATGTGATGGACGGCAAGGCGCTCATAGAAGAGGTGAATGATCTCCTTGATATCGCCATCGAAAATGAAGACATTGACACGATTGCCGGCTGGCTCTTAACACAAAAAATGGAGCTGAAAAATGGTGATGTGTTTCATGCCGAAGGGTGTGAATTTAAGGTGCTGGAAGCGGAAGACCATCATATCCGCTTCGTTGAAATTAAAAAAACTGATTTCTGAGCCTCCCGCTTTTGCAATGAGGCTTTTTTTATGGAAAAAATGCTTCTTCGTCCCGCTCCTTCATATGATGTAAAGAAAGGAGTGTCGGTATGAAAACGGATTGGTGGAAAACGGCGGCCGTCTATCAAATTTATCCCCGAAGCTTTATGGATTCGAACGGGGACGGAATCGGCGACATGAACGGCATCAGAGCAAAGCTTCATTACATAAAAGAGTTGGGGGCGGATGTGATCTGGCTTTGTCCCGTTTTTGACTCGCCGGGCGCGGACAACGGCTACGATATTCGGAATTATAAACAAATTGCCGGCGAATTCGGGACGATGGAGGATTTTGACCGGCTCCTTGCGGATGTCCATGCGCTCGGCATGAAGCTGATTATAGACCTCGTCATCAACCATACAAGCGATGAGCACCCTTGGTTTATCGAATCACGCTCAGCGAAAGATTCCGAAAAACGGGACTGGTACATCTGGAGAGACGGAAAAAACGGCAAAGAGCCGAACAATTGGGAAAGCATTTTCGGCGGATCAGCGTGGGAATATGATCAAGAGACCGGCCAGTATTACCTGCACCTGTTTGACAAAAAACAGCCTGATTTAAATTGGGAAAACGAAGCGATGAGGCAGTCCGTTTATGAGATGGTCCGCTGGTGGCTTGATAAAGGCATAGACGGCTTCCGGGTGGATGCCATTTCTCACATTAAGAAAAAAGAAGGGCTCCCTGACATGCCGAATCCGGACGGTCTCCCGTACGTCCCGTCTTTCCCGTATCATATGAATGGGGAAGGCATAATGGATCTCTTAAGAGAGCTGAAACGGGAAACATTTTCGCGCTATCCGATCATGACGGTCGGCGAGGCGAACGGAGTGGCGGCTTGGGAGGCGGCTGATTGGGCCGGTGAAGAAAACGGCGTCTTTCAAATGATTTTTCAATTTGAACATCTCGGCCTCTGGGATACGGAAGATGATCAAAGCATCTCCATTCCGGCGCTTAAGCGCGTCTTGTCCGGCTGGCAGAACAGTCTTGAAGGAAAGGGCTGGAACGCGTTATTTATGGAGAACCACGATCAGCCCCGTTCCGTCTCGGTATGGGGTGACGAACGGTTTTTGACAGAAAGCGCCAAGGCACTCGCCGCGATGTATATGCTGATGAAAGGCACGCCGTTTATTTACCAGGGGCAGGAGCTCGGGATGACCAATGTTTCGTTTCCATCCATTGAAGATTATGATGACGCCGCAATGAAATATCTGTATGAAAAAGAGACGTCCCGCGGCGTTCCGCATGAAAAAGTGATGAAGATCATCTGGAAGAAGGGCCGGGATAATTCACGGACACCGATGCAATGGAGCGGTGAGGCGAACGGCGGGTTTTCTGATGCTTCTCCGTGGCTCGGAGTGAATCCGAACCACACATGGCTGAATGCTGCATCACAAATGCAGGATGAAACATCCGTATACCATTTCTACAGACGGCTGCTCGCCCTCAGAAAAGAACACAGCGTATTGATCAGCGGCACATATGAATTGCTGCTTCCGAATGACCGGCAGATTTATGCCTATCTAAGAAAAAACGGAACAAAAACCGCCCTGATCATCACAAATCTGTCTAAAACCCCCGCTTTATACAAGCATCCCGGTTATCCGCTTGACTCCGATACGCTCGTGCTCGCAAGCATGGAAACACCACCGCATCGGCATGTGACATCCTTTCTTTTAAAGCCTTATGAGGCCCGCGTATATATATGGTGAAAAACTTCAGTCCCGAGGCTGAAGTTTTTTGTGATCTGCGTTTATCATCGCGATCCGACAGGAAAAGACAAATACAGAAACGAATATGGGAAAGGAAGAGAAAAAGAAAGGAGGCATCTATATGCTGAAAAAATTGCAGATTCAAACAAACAGACGGGATGAAATGATCGACATCACACATGAAGCTGAAGCGTTTCTCCGCAAAACAGGCGTGAAAAACGGCTTGGCGCTCATATACTGTCCCCATACAACCGCCGGCATTACCATAAATGAAAATGCCGATCCGGATGTGAAGAGGGATATGCTCAGAAGGTTTGATGAAATGTATCCGTGGGAGCACGAACTGGACCGGCATATGGAGGGAAATACGGCGGCGCATATGAAAGCGAGTACAACCGGCGCCTCCCAGCATGTCATCATAGAAGACGGGCGCCTGATACTCGGAACATGGCAGGGCGTTTATTTTTGCGAATTTGACGGTCCGCGAAACAGAACATGTTATATCAAAATACAGGCTGAATCGGAGGAAAACACAAATGAGTGAGTGGATGAGTGCATTATCATTAACAAAGCCCGTCATTCAAGCGCCGATGGCCGGCGGGCTGGTCACGCCGCGTCTGGCTTCGGCGGTATCGAATGAAGGGGCGCTCGGAAGCCTCGCTTCAGGATACATCAGCCCGCAAGCCCTTGAAAAACAGCTTATCGAGATGAAAGAGCTGACGAACCGCTCCTTTCAAGTAAATCTTTTCGTTCCGGAAGAAAGGCAGATGCCTGAGGCGGAACTGGTTGAAAAATGGAAAGCCCGCATCCCGAGGGCAAAAGACGCCAAGCCGTTCTCTGATCTGAAAGAAGAATGGAATGATTTCGAGGAAAAAGCGGAGCTTCTGATCCGTTACGGAGTCAAAGCGTGTTCATTCACCTTCGGCCTGCCGCCGGAAGAAACGGCGGAAAAGCTGAAGAAAAGCGGATGTTTCCTTTTCGGCACGGCGACAACGCCGGAGGAAGCGAAGGTCTTTGAAGAACGGGGGATGGACGCCGTTATTCTTCAGGGAATAGAAGCCGGCGGGCATCGCGGGTCGTTTCTGCCGGTTAAAGGAGAACCGGCTCTCGGCCTTATGGCGCTGATTCCGCAGGCTAAAGACGCGCTGAATATCCCGGTGATTGCGGCAGGCGGCATTTTTGACCGCCGCGGCGTGCAGGCCGCCCGCTGTTTGGGTGCGGACGGCGTTCAAGTAGGAACACCGTTTCTCCTTTGTGAAGAAAGCAGCGCCTCACCGGGATATCAAAAAGCCATTGCCGATTCAAAAGGAGCCGACACGCGGCTGACCACCCTGTTTTCGGGAAAACAGGCGCGGGGAATCGTGAATCAGTTCATGAAAACATATGAGGCTGACGAGGGAAATACGCTGCCTTATCCGCTGCATAATACGCTGACAAAGCCGATGCGCGGGCACGCGGCTCAATCAGGAGACGCGGAGTATATGTCTTTATGGGCCGGCCAGTCCGCCGCGAAACTTGAAGGGCCGACAGACGTGAAAACCGTTTTGGAAGAATTGTGCGAATCATAATCCAGAAATCGTGAGGTGATGGATGATGAAGATTCTTCAAATGTCCTATAAAAAAAGAGGGACTATTGAGTTTGTCTTTGAAGATTTTCCGCATTCTAAAGTCACCATGGCGCCGATTAAAGGGTATTACTTTGTCCGCGCCATTAAATGGAGCCGACGGGACAGAGCCGTCACCCGACATGATTTAGAGAAGTTTGAATGGGCTGCAAACCAAGCGCTCGGCACGACGGCTTTTTACCGGAAAAGAAAAGCATTCCGCATCCCATCGTCACAATGACAGACGATGGGATTGTTTTAATGCATGATCTGATAAAGCGCGGGTGCATCAAGCCTTGTTGCCTGGTTAAGCAGATAAGCCGGCTGCACGGCATTTTTTTTTCTTAAAGAATTCAATCTCTGGATGATTTGTTCAGCGGTCAGAATCCCGAGACCGTGGGCGAAATATTGATCATTCCCCATCACAATGACATTCTCTCCCCGCCACTGAGCCTTTGCAGGATTAAAATCAGGATTTTTAAAATATAAACAATCTCCCCGTAAAAAGTGGCTGCCGGTTTCCGTGTAGATCGGCAGATGCTCATAGTGCCAGTCATACAAAGTGATATCCCGGAAACGCCGGTTAAACCGTTCTTCACCGATTGTCTTTAAGACGGCCAGATAATAAATCACAACAATGGCGGTAGCGCATTCAAATGCGTAAAACGCCCCGTTTTCAATAATGTCCCGAATCGCTTTTGAAGCGGGGATTCTGTACTTCAGCTCCAAGGCTCCTTCCGGCGTCACTCTCCAATAAGCCGTATTTCCGTATGTTTTGGCGAAAGTTGCAAATTTCACACCTGATCCGTGCAGTTCTCTTGCGGCTTCCACAATATGGCGGCGCAGCCGCACCTCGAACATCAGTTCAGCAATCGACCCGTAATCGAATTGTACGGGAGAATTGAGCAGTTCATTTATATACGGAACAAGGCTTTTTTCCGTCTGCCAGTTCGCGATGTCCTGAGGCCGAAGCACTTGGCCGGATATGATAATCATCTGCGCGCCCCCTATCTTTTTTTATAAGATATGCAGGAAGCTTGGGCAATGAAAATCAAGTCATAAAAAAGGAGGAAATGTTAACAAAATGTGAAGACTGAGCCGATATATAAGGTATCACACTTGAGGGAGCAGCTTAATATGAAAAAATTCATCAATTGGTGCACAAAGGCATCGATTTCACGTAAATTAATCATTTCATTTATCGTGATCTTAATCATACCGATTCTCGTGTTAGAATTCAGTTCATACCATACGGCCAGCAATTCGCTGGATGATCAGATTTCAGGCAACGCGAAAAATAACATCGAATCTTTTAACACAACCATTACAAATGATATCGGCGCAAAAGCAAAGGCGATTGAATTTTTCAGTGAAACGTTAAAAGGGTCATCCTTCTCAAAGAAAAACATGTCTGCTCTTGAAGAAAAGTTCGGGCAATACACGTCTATTCATAAGGACGTAGCCCGCATTTACGGAGGAACGGAAGACGGCAGCTACGCACAGGCGCCGAAGGAGAATACTCCGGCCGATTACGATCCGAGAACACGCACTTGGTATAAAGACGCTGTGAAGGCCGGCGGCACGCTCGTTGTCACCGACCCTTACACCGCGGCAAGCGACGGCAGCATGGTCGTTACCGTGGCAAAGCAGATGCAGGACGGAACAGGCGTAGTGGCCATGGATATTACGATTGACCAGCTGCTGAAGCAGATGCAGGGAATCAAAATCGGGCAAAAAGGATTCGTGTTTATCACATCCAAAAATAAAACCTATGTCGCGCATAAAGACCACAAACCGGGCGACAAAGTTTCAACCCCGTGGCTGAATGAGGTATACAGCAAAGACAGCGGCATTATTTCATACAAGCTCGATGATCAAAATAAAAAAATGGCGTTTACGACAAATAAACTGACCGGATGGAAAATAGAGGGGAGCATGGAGCTCAACGAAATTAAAGACGCCTCACAACCGGTGCTGACGATGGGGATGATCGTCCTTGCAGCATCCATTATCATCGGGGGAATTTTAATTCTGTTGATTGTCAGATCCATTACGTCACCGCTGAAACGGCTTGTCCGCTCTTCTAAACAAATCAGCGGCGGAGACTTGACTGAAACCATTGATATCCGCTCGAAAGATGAATTGGGCGAACTCGGCGCGAGCTTTAATGAAATGGGAGAATCTCTGCGCGGACTGATCAGCGCGATTCAAAACTCTGTCGACAACGTGGCCGCGTCATCGGAGGAGCTGACCGCTTCAGCTTCGCAGACAAGCAAAGCGACGGAACATATTACAATGGCCATTGAGCAGTTTTCAAACGGAAACGAAGAGCAAAGCGAAAAAGTCGATTCAAGCTCAGCAAAGCTGAATCATATAAATGACGGACTCGCCGCCGTTTCCCGCACATCATCATCCATTACGGAAGCATCTAAACAATCGAAGGAAGCTGCCGGCACCGGGGAAGAATATGTGCAGCAAACCGTCGGGCAGATGAATCTCATCAATCAATCGGTCCAGCAGGCGGAATCGGTTGTAAAAGGCCTTGAGGCCAAATCAAAAGACATCACTCATATTTTAAGAGTCATCAATGGCATTGCCGATCAGACAAACCTGCTTGCGTTAAATGCAGCCATTGAAGCGGCAAGAGCCGGTGAATACGGGCGGGGCTTCTCAGTGGTAGCCGAAGAAGTGCGCAAGCTTGCCGTCCAATCCGCCGGTTCTGCCAAAGAGATTGAAAAACTCATTCAGGAAATCACGGCTGAGATTAATACATCACTTCACATGTTCACATCCGTTAATGAAGAAGTTCAATCAGGACTTGCCGTGACGGACCGCACGAAAGAAAGCTTCCAGAATATCTTCGGCATGACAAACGATATCGCCGAGAAGCTTCAATCGATGAACGGCACGGTTGAACAGCTGTCAGACAGCTCCCAGCACGTTTCAGCCGCAGTGACGGATATTGCGGACGTATCTAGGGAAAGCGCAGCAAGCATTCAGGATATTGCCGCATCCGCAGAAGAACAGCTTGCATCAATGGAAGAAATCAGCACATCCGCCGATACTTTGGCGCAAATGGCCGAAGAACTGCGGGAATTAACGAAACAATTTAAAATCAACTAGTAAAAAAGGACGCTTTCCGGATGGAAGGCGTCCTTTTTTATAGTGACAGCCGGATAATTGAATAAAAAGTCTTGCATACAAAGGGAGTATATAGAACTATTTTTCATTTATGACTTAATTTTCAATGTAATAAAAAGGGAGTCGGCCGATATAAACAGTAAATGATTGAAAGAGGTTTACAAAATTGAAAAAAACAGCAAAAAAAATCGCCAGAAAATCAATAGCCAAAAAACTGATCATTTCATTTTTACTGATCTTAATCATTCCGGTAGCAGTATTGGCTGCCGGCGCCTACCGTTCGGCGGCTTCATCCGTTGAAAAGCAAATGATGGAAAGCGCCGAAGGAAATGTGCAAATCTTAAACAATATGATTGATGACCGGATCGGAATGTTTACAAAAAGCTCAGCATATTTCAGCGAATGGGCGACAAGCGCTAAATTTAAAGAAAAAAACCAAACGGAAATGCAAGAAAGGTTCAAGCAGTTTATTGAAAGCAATGATAAAGCATCCGCCGTATTTTCAAGCAGCAAGGAAGGAACGTTTACCCGTTATCCGCATGCCGATATGCCGGCCGATTTCAATCCGCTTGAAAGAAGTTGGTATCAGGAAGCCATGGAGAATAAAGGCCAAACCATCATCACAGACCCTTATGAGTCCATCTCAAACAAAAAGATGGTCGTCACCATGGCCCGCGCGGCGCAAGACGGATCAGGCGTCGTCGCCATTGATATAAAAATCGACGATCTCATCACGATGACAAAAGAAGTGAACATCGGAAAAGAAGGATATGCCTTTATCCTCAGCAAAAATAAAAAAGCCGTTGCCTACAGTGATGAAAAAGCCGGCTCGGCGGTATCGGGAAAATGGGTTGATACATTATTCAGCGGGCAAAAAGGCGACTTTGAATATACGCTGAACGGGAAAGCGAAAAAAATGGCGTACGTGACCAATGAAGCGACGGGCTGGAAGATCAGCGGAACCATGTCCGTGGATGAAATCAAGGATGCGGCAAGACCGGTTCTGACTCTGGCCGTTATCATATTGGCGATAGCCATTGCCGCAGGGATGATTTTCATTTATTTTGTCATCCGCTCAATTACCAAACCGTTAAAACGTCTCGTAGCTTCAGCGGAAAAAATCAGCAGCGGAGATCTGACGGAAACCATTGATGTCAGCTCTCAAGATGAGCTGGGCGTGCTCGGTAAAAGTTTTAATCATATGACAGATTCACTCCGTTCGCTTATTCAGGGAATTCAGGACTCTGTTGAACATGTCGCTTCTTCCTCAGAGGAGCTGACGGCTTCGGCTGAGCAGACGAGCAAAGCAACGGAACATATCACCCTTGCGATTGAACAGTTTTCTAATGGAACGGAAGACCAAAGTGAGAGTATTGATAAAGCGACAGCCCAAGTGAATGAGATGAAAGACGGGCTCAGCGATCTGGCGGAAGCGGCAGCCGTGGTGACGGAAACGTCAATTGAATCGGCGGAGATATCCGGCGCCGGTGAGCGGCTTGTCAAGAAAACAGCCGGCCAGATGGGCGCCATTGACCAATCCGTAAGTAAAGCGGAGCAAGTCGTACAAGGGCTTGAACTCAAATCGCAGGACATCACCAGCATTTTGCGCGTCATTAACGGCATTGCCGATCAAACGAATCTCCTTGCTTTAAATGCAGCCATTGAAGCGGCAAGAGCGGGAGAATACGGACGCGGTTTTTCAGTCGTTGCCGAAGAAGTGAGAAAGCTTGCCGTACAATCCGCCGATTCAGCGAAAGAAATCGAATCCTTAATTCATGAAATCGTCAAAGAAATTCATACTTCGCTCGGAATGCTGGAATCCGTCAATCACGAGGTGAAAAGCGGACTTCAGTTAACGGACGAAACGGAAAAAAGCTTCCGGGACATTTCCGTTAAAACAAATCAGATTGCCGGTGAACTGCAAAATATGAATGCAACCGTGGAACAGCTTTCTGCCGGGTCTCAGGAAGTATCAAACGCTTCAGAGGATATCGCGGCCGTCTCCAGACAAAGCGCGGCCGGCATTCAGGACATCGCGGCTTCAGCTGAAGAGCAGCTTGCGTCCATGGAGGAGATCAGTTCCTCCGCCGTCACGCTGGAAAAAATGGCGGAAGAATTACGCGAACTGACAAAGCGTTTTAAGATAAACTCTTAATTAAGTCTAAAAGACTAATTTTAAGATAGGTAAAAAGTATGTTTCGTTATATTTCTTCTTTTTGGATGTGTATAATTACCCATAATTGCCGATATGAAGGGTAAACACGCAAGAGGAGATATAGCAGATGAAAAAAATTGTGCAAATCATCAAGCAGAGATCGCTTACAAGAAAACTGCTCATTTCTTTTTTGGCCATTCTCATTCTTCCTATTTCAACGCTGGCTTTTATCGCCTATCAATCGGCGGTAAGCACGCTTGACAGGCAGATGATGGGAAGCGCACTAGATAATGTGCAGCAGATTAACGATATGATCAACACAAGCATCAGCCAAAAGGAAGACGGAACGGCATATTTCAGCGACTGGCTCACAAAGGATCGGTACAAGCCGAAAAACCAATCGCAAATTACCGATAAATTCACAGAGTACATGAAGATCAATAAAGACGTGGAATCCATTTATACGAGTGACACGGAAGGACATTTCACACGGTATCCGGATCTGCAGATGCCTAAAGGATATAATCCGCTTGAAAGAGACTGGTATAAAAAGGCCGTGGAAAATAAGGGGAAAGTTGTTGTAACAGATCCTTACCGCACGGCTTCCACCAATACGATGGTCGTGACGGTCGTTCAGCAGACGAAAGACGGCTCAGGAGTCGTCGCCATCAATATGAAAATCGATGAGCTTCTGAAAACGACAAAGAAAGTGAACATCGGAAAATCAGGCTACGCTTTTATCCTGACGAAAGACAAAAAAGTGGTCGCCCACCCGAACCGCACGTCAGGCACAGTATTAAACGGGGAGTGGGTTGAACAGCTGTTCACCAGCAAAAAAGGTGATTTTCAATACAAATACGACGGCCAGGAAAAGAAAATGGCTTATGATACAAACGGGCTGACAGGCTGGAAGATTACCGGAACGATGTATCTGGACGAAATTCATGAAGCGGCCCTGCCGATCCTTCATCTGTCCCTGCTCGTTCTCGTATTAGCGATTGTGATCGGAACCATCGTCATGGTGCTAATTATCCGTTCAATCACAAAACCGCTCAAGCAGCTTGTGACATCATCGAAACAGATCAGTGAAGGCGACTTAACAGAAACGATCGAGATTCAGTCAAAAGATGAATTAGGCGAGCTTGGCAAAAGCTTTAACAATATGGCCGCTTCACTCAGGTCTCTCATCCATGCCATCCAGGATTCCGTGAATAACGTCGCATCTTCCTCAGAGGAGCTGACGGCTTCAGCGGAGCAGACAAGCAAGGCAACCGAACATATCACACTGGCGATCGAACAATTTTCTAACGGAAATGAAAGCCAAAGTGAAAACATTGAAAGCGCGGCGGAACATATTTACCAAATGAACAGCGGGCTTAAAGATATGGCGAAAGCATCTGCCGTCATTACCGAATCCTCCGCCACATCAGCGGAAGTCGCCAATTCAGGCGGAAAGCTCGTCCACCAGACGGTCGGCCAAATGAACGTCATTGACCGGTCAGTGAAAGAAGCTGAACAAGTGGTGCGCGGACTTGAAACAAAATCAAAAGACATTACAAACATTCTCCGTGTCATTAACGGAATCGCTGACCAGACAAACCTTCTTGCGCTGAACGCGGCAATTGAAGCCGCACGTGCGGGTGAATACGGGCGGGGCTTCTCAGTCGTCGCCGAAGAGGTCAGAAAACTTGCGGTCCAGTCTGCCGATTCAGCGAAAGAAATCGAAAGCTTAATCATAGAAATCGTCAACGAAATCAATACATCTCTCGGCATGTTCCAATCCGTCAACAAAGAGGTGGAGAGCGGACTGGATATTACGAATCAGACCGAAACGAGCTTCAAACGGATTTCTGAAATGACGAACCAGATCGCCGGAGAAATTCAAAATATGAATGCGACGGTAGAACAGCTGACAGCAGGCTCTCAGCAGATTTCAGGAGCTTCTGAGCAAATCGCGTCCATCGCAAAAGAAAGCTCCGCCAGCATTCAGGATATTGCGGCCTCCGCCGAAGAACAGCTGGCTTCAATGGAAGAAATCAGTTCGTCTTCGGAAACGTTATCCCAAATGGCGGAAGAATTACGTGATATGACGAAACGATTTAAAATAGATTAATAGGTCATAGAACACCCAAATGTGCTGTTTGGGTGTTTTTTTTAGTTTTTTTAATAAATCTTTTGTCCTATCTGACGATATTAGATTTAGCTTTTCAAAGAAGGAGACTGAAAAAATGAAACAACTGATACATTGGATCAAACAGCCATCCATCAGCAAGCCGCTGATCGCGGCATTTTTAGCCGTATTGGTGCTTCCGGTCGGCATACTCGCCTACTTCAGCTACCAAACGGCGGGGAGTACATTAGAAAGCGAACTGACCCACAGCGCCCAGGGAAATGTCAGTGAACTGAACAGCGTGCTGGAAAACATGCTTGAGGGTAAGCTGAAAGCGATTGACTACTTCAGCGAATCAATCACAAAGGAAAAACTGAACACAAAAAATAAATCGGTACTGCTTGACAACATGAAGCAGTATGTCACCGTAAATGACGATGTCGCGTCAATTTACGCCGCGTCTCGCGACAAAGCGTTCGTGAAATATCCGTCCGTTGATATGCCGTCCGATTATAATCCGCTCACGCGCGAGTGGTATACCAAAGCGGTTGAAAAAAGCGGACAGCCGGTGTTTACCGAGCCCTATAAAGACGCTGCAACCGGACAGACGGTTGTTACGATTGCCCAGCAGACAAAAGACGGATCAGGCGTTGTGGCGCTTGATATTAATCTTGGCGACCTGCTGAACGCTTCCGAACGCGTCCAGATCGGTCATAAAGGTTTTGCCTTCATTACAACGGGAGATAAAAAATACATCGCGCATCCGACTATAAAAGCGGGAACGGAAGGCTCCGGAGAGTGGACGGAAGAAGTATTTTCCAAATCAAGCGGATCGTTTGAATACATGTTTGAAGGACAGCAGAAGAAAATGGCCTTCACGACAAACAAACTGACGGGCTGGAAAATCGCCGGCACATTTTTTGTCAGTGAGATCCATGACGCAGCCTCGCCTGTCATGAAAATGGCGCTGATCATCCTGGCGGTTTCTCTTATCGTCGGCGGTATTTTAATCGTTTTTATCATTCGCTCGATTGCAAAACCGCTCAAAAAACTTGTTTCGACATCAGCTAAAATCAGTGACGGCGATTTAACGGAAGTCATTGACATCAAGTCGAAAAATGAATTCGGGCAGCTCAGCCAAAGCTTCAATGAGATGTCGGCGTCACTCCGGTCTGTCATCGGCGTCATCCAGTCATCCGTCGAACATGTCGCTTCTTCATCCGAAGAGCTGACGGCATCCGCCGGACAGACAAGCAAGGCGACAGAGCATATTACACTGGCGATTGAACAATTCTCAAACGGAAACGAATCACAAAGCGAGAAATTGGAAGAAAGTGCTGATCACCTTTCCCAAATGAATGCGGGCATTGCCGAGACGGCGAATGTATCGGCGGAAATCACTGAATCCGCCATCCAAACCTCTGAAACGGCCGGAAGCGGAGAAGAATTAGTGGCGAAAACGGTCGGCCAGATGAAAACAATTGATCGTTCCGTACAGCAGGCGGAAGCGGTTGTAAAAGGGCTGGAAACGAAGTCGCACGACATTAAGAGCATTCTCAACGTCATTAACGGCATTGCCGATCAAACAAATCTGCTTGCCTTAAACGCTGCCATTGAAGCGGCCAGAGCAGGCGAATACGGGCGGGGCTTCTCCGTCGTTGCGGAAGAAGTGAGAAAGCTTGCCGTACAATCAGCCGGCTCCGCGAAGGAAATCGAAACGCTGATTCAGGAAATCGTCAAAGAAATCGCCACATCGCTTTCCGTATTCCAAGCGGTGAATCAAGATGTGAAGGAAGGCCTCGATATTACGGATCAGACGGCCGAAAGCTTCAAAAAAATCTCAGAAATGACGACTCAGATTTCAGGCGCCTTGCAGCATATGAACGGAACGCTTGAGAAGCTTGCAGCCGGGTCGCAAAATGTGACAAACGCGGTGGAGGACATTACCTCAGTCGCCAAAGAAGGGTCCGCCGGCATTCAAGACATCGCCGCCTCAGCTGAAGAGCAGCTGGCCTCCATGGAAGAAATCAGTTCATCTGCCGAAACGCTTGCGCATATGGCTGAAGAACTGCAGCAGGTCACACGGAAATTTACGATTCAGTCTGAAGACGAAGAACAGCTGTAGCGAGCTGTTTCTTTTCCTCATTTTAAAAAAGCGATACACTAGTATAAAAGAAGGGAGTGGCAGTGATGAGATTAGAAGGCAAAAAAGTCATAGCGCTTGTCAGTGACGATTTTGAAGACTTAGAGCTTTGGTATCCCGTCTACCGGCTGAGAGAGGAAGGCGCGATCGTTCATTTAATAGGAGAAGAAGCGGGCCGTTCATACAAAGGAAAATACGGCGTGCCCGCAACGGCGGATTACGATTTTAAGAGCCTGATTATCCAGGAGTATGATGCCGTGCTCGTGCCTGGCGGCTGGGCTCCTGACAAACTGCGAAGATATCCCGAAGTTTTGGACATCATCCGTACGATGAACGAGCAGAAAAAGCCGATCGGCCAGATCTGCCATGCGGGCTGGGTGCTCATATCTGCCGGAATTCTCGCAGGAAAAAAAGTAACGAGCACGCCCGGCATCAAAGACGACATGACAAATGCAGGGGCACAGTGGCTGGATGAAGCTGTCGTAACTGACGGCCACATTGTATCAAGCCGCCGCCCGCCCGACCTTCCGCAGTATGCAAAAGCGTTTGCTGACCTGTTAGCGTCCAAATAAAAAACATCCGCCCGAATCAGGGCGGATGTTTTTAGTTTTGATCGGCGGGAAAGACAATTCCGATTTGTTTTCTCGCTTCTTCCATAATGCTTGCCGTAATGAAAGAACGTTCAAATGTATTTTCGGAAGACTCCCGCTGTCCGTTTCGAAGAAGATTGATGAATTCAGCCGTTTCGTAGTACATCGACGGTTTCAGATCAGGGACTGAAATGTCTTCCGTCCGGCCGTCACGATAGCGGATTTCCGCCCGTTCCGGTCCGTGAATGCTGTCCAGAACGATCGTGCCGTCTTCACCCTGAATTTCCGCCGGGGCAAACGAATTTGAGATTTTCGAATGCATCAGCACCGCTTCAAATCCGTCGTATGACAGAATCACCGTGCCTTCGCCGTCAACGCCGGATGCTAGTTTATGACCGGTCGCAATGATGTTTTTCGGTTTGCCGAACAGGACGACGGCCGGATAAATGCAGTACACGCCGATGTCCATTAACGAACCGTTCGATAATTCAGGCTTAAACGCGTTTAGCACCGTACCGTTTTTATATGCATCATATCGTGATGAATATTGGCAGTAGCTTGCCGTGAATCTCCTGACGGGTCCGATTTTATGTAAGTGGTTTTGAAGCATGCTGAAGTTCGGCAGGAACGTTGTTTTCATGGCTTCCATCAAGAGAACGCCGTTCGTTTTGGCTGCGTGAATCATTTCATCCGTTTCCCTTGCGTTAGACGCAAACGGTTTTTCGCACAGTACATGCTTGCCGTGTTCCATAAAAAGGACCGCCTGCTCTTTGTGAAATGCATTCGGGCTGGCGAGATACACCGCGTCATAGGCTTTGCTTTCCGCCATTTCTTTCAGGCTGGTGAAATAATGAGCAGCGCCGTGTTTGCCGGCGAATTCCGCCGCGCGTTCCTCAGTTCTGGAATAAACCGCCGTTAATTGAAAATCATCAATAGCAGAAGCCGCCTCCAGAAATCGTTCTGTAATCCAATTCGTTCCGACTGTTGCAAATCGAATCATTGCTATCGCTCCTTCTATGTATTGGCTTACATTATAGCTTTTTTTCTGAGAAACATAAATGGAAAAAAGGTTGCCAGCTAAAGGGATAGGAAAAATTCCCATAGAGACCGGTTATTATTTTTCATTACAGGAACGATAGTGTACAATTTAAGTAAAATACATATGATGGAGGAACAATAGTGGAAACATTGCAAACATGGGGCGGCAGATTTAAACAGTTTTTCTTAGACAATAAATTTGTCTTGTTTTTGCTTGTATTGCTGCTCATCGGTCTCAATATCCTTGTCTTTATGAAGACATCATTTATTTTCACACCTATTATCGTCCTGCTCAAAACGATTGCGCTCCCCGTCATTTTGACAGGAATTGTTTATTATCTGCTTAATCCGATCGTAGATATATTGGAAAAAATAAGAGTGAAAAGAGTCTATTCCATCCTGCTCCTTTACCTCATTATTATAGGGCTGATTACGATTACGGTCGTTTCAATTATTCCGTTTTTAAAGGAACAGATCATGAGCCTGATCGACAATCTGCCGAAATATGTGGATATCGTTGAAGATCAGACGAAAAGCCTGATCGGAAGCGATTTTGTAAATCAGGCGCAAAAGACGATGAATATCAACATTTCCGATCTTGCTAATAAAGTATCGGCGCAGGCGGCGACAATTGCAAACAGCACATTTACCGGAGTCGGGAATTTTATCGGCGCGCTGACGGAAGTAATTATTTCAATTGTGACCGTGCCGTTTATTCTGTTCTATTTGCTGAAAGACGGCAAAAAACTGCCGATTTATATCTTAAAGTTTGTGCCCACCCGTCTAAAAGAACAAACGTATACGATGCTTAGTGAAATGAACCACAGATTAAGTTCCTATATCAGAGGACAGGTCATCGTCAGCTTCTGCATCGGGTTTTTATTATTTATCGGCTATCTGATTATCGGACTTGATTATGCGTCACTGCTTGCGGTCATTGCCGCTTGTACGAGCGTTGTTCCGTATTTAGGGCCGACCATTGCCATCACGCCGGCGATTATTATCGCGTTGGTCACTTCGCCCCTTATGCTGCTGAAGCTTGCGATTGTATGGACCGTTGTCCAGCTCGTGGAAGGGAAATTAATTTCGCCGCAGATCATGGGGAAAAATCTTCACATTCACCCGATTACCATCATCTTTGTTCTTTTAACCGCTGGAAAGCTGTTCGGGGTTGTCGGCATTATTTTAGCCATCCCGGGGTATGCGGTCATCAAAGTGGTCACGACCCATCTGTTTGATTGGTTCAAAATGCGTTCGCATTTATATGAAGAAGAAAAAAATGATGCTGGATCGAAGTCATAAAATCGGAACGGATATGATATTTATTATAAGACAGGCTTTCCTTCAGAGGAGAGCTTCTCTTTTGTAAATGATGAATGAAGGGAAGAATGGGATGACACTATGGGAGATGTTCACAGCAGCCGTTTTGGGAATCGTGGAAGGGCTGACGGAGTATGCGCCGGTTTCTTCCACGGGACATATGATCATAGCGGATGACATCTGGCTGAAATCCGGAAGCCTGATGAATCCGGAAGCCGCCAATTCCTTCAAAGTGGTGATTCAGCTCGGTTCGATTCTGGCGGTGGCCATTGTGTTTAAGGATCGGATATTACATTTACTCGGCCTCAAAAAAAACGTCACGCGCGATCAGCAGAAGGGATACAGGCTGACCATCGCGCAAATCGCCGTCGGTCTTGTTCCGGCGGCGGTGCTCGGCTTTTTATTTGAGGATTTCATTGACCGCTATTTATTCTCCGTCAGAACGGTCGCTTACGGATTAATTGCCGGAGCCGTGCTTATGCTTATAGCGGACTGGATCAATAAAAGGAAAGAAACGATCGATACGGTGGACAGAATCACCTACAAACAGGCTTTCTGTGTCGGATTATTCCAGTGTCTCGCCTTATGGCCCGGATTTTCCCGCTCAGGCTCAACGATTGCCGGAGGTGTCATTGTCGGCTTGAATCACCGGGCAGCCGCAGACTTCACATTTATTATGGCTATTCCGATTATGGCGGGCGCAAGCCTTCTGAAGCTGGTGAAATACTGGAGCAGTCTTTCTTATGACATGATTCCGTTTTTTCTTGTCGGCTTTATTTGCGCCTTTATCGTCGCCCTCTTAGTCGTCAAATTTTTTCTTCGGCTTATTAACCGGATTAAGCTTGTCCCGTTCGCCATTTACCGTGTCATCCTCGGCATCATTTTAATCATGCTCGTGCGATAAACGAAGAGGCCCCCGGAGGGTCTTCTTTTTATGTTCGAAAAACGTCTCAGGAAAACATGAGCAAACTGAATTTTCTGCTTGAAATTCATAGAAGACTCGTCTATAATAAAACATGACGTTACAGCACGGGGCCATAGCTCAGCTGGGAGAGCGCTACGCTGGCAGCGTAGAGGTCAGGGGTTCGAGCCCCCTTGGCTCCATACCTTTAAACCCTTATTCTATAAATAAGGGTTTTTTTGTTTTTTCATCTTCTGCGGCAGCCTCTATGTTCTGCTTCATTTCTAACAACTCAAAATAAAGGAAAGAGAGAAAATGAAAAAGAAAATCTATCTTCTACTAACTCTTTCAGCGGCACTGGCACTTCTTTTAACAGCGCTCCCGGCTCTTTCTCCCGTCGTCTTCACGTCTGCTTCAGAAAAAGGAGCCATCAGGCATGACATTTATAAAAAAGGATATCCGTATCAAAGCTACTTTGCGATTCTTCGAAAAGAAGAAGGCGGCGGAGAGGCCGGGAACCTTTATTATGTAAATTGGTTCAATTGTAAAGATGATACCGGACAGACGCCGCACGTATGTTATTCAAAAAAATCGTCCGAAGGCGAGTACAAAGTAAGCTGCGGAACCGGACCGTAATGATCAAGAGCCCCTCTCCAATGAGGGGCTCTTTCTGTCGATGCCGCTCTGGCTCTCCGTTTAATATCCCCAATATAACGGCGTATCATAATGCCGATACGGATCATTCGGATAATGCGTATTTGGCTGATAAGGCGTATTCATATCATGAATACCCGTGTTTTCAGTCTGTCCGCAGTATTTATCGGGACCTATCACAGTTGATTGCCGGATCGGTGAAACGGCTTTTTCCCACTCATGCTCATTCAGACAGTACGTATGCGCCATAATCTCAGGCGGCGTCAGACGGAGAATATCCGAGCCGTATATCACTTCAGGCGAAGGGGCGTCAAATATGGCCAAAAGGTGGGTTCTGTCTGAAGTGGCGACTTCATAATGCCACCACCCCTGCGGAACATTCGCCACTTGTCCTGAAGAGATCGGATAATTCCGTATTTTCTGGGTGAACGGATTCAGCATCGACACCACCGCGGAACCCGAAATACAGTACACCAATTCAGCGGCGTTTTGATGGGTATGCGGTTCAATCACATTTGTTTTGCTCAGAAAGATATCTAATAATGAAATATTTTCAAGCGTGTTTAACTGTTTAATCCCCAATACATTGATAAAGTTCTGAGCATCTTTCGTAAAAAAACGGCTCTCATTCACATCATAAGTGAACTGTGTATTCGGAGACGTGTAATCGATATCGGAAACCATGCACTCCCCCGCTTTCATCTTTAAACGTATATTCCCAAATATATGTGTCCCTGTTTCACCGGGTGATAAAAAAAGGAGGTAAAATCCATAAATTCCAAATCCAACACAATATTGTGACGACTTTTTTAAAGATTCATTTTAAATATATCTTTTATTCGAAATATCTCTTACTATAAAGATATATTTAAAATACATCTTTAGAAGGGTTGAGGATTAACATGCTGGATGAGAGAACAATAGACATCATCAAAAGCACAGTACCCGTATTGAAAACACATGGAGAAAACATCACCGGACGCTTTTATAACCTGATGTTTCAAGATCATCCCGAACTGTTAAATATGTTTAACCAAACGAACCAAAAGAAACAGACTCAGCGCGCAGCATTGGCAAATGCAGTCATTGCGGCTGCGGCGAATATTGATCAATTAGAACAAATCATTCCGGCGGTCAGACAGATCGGCCATAAACACACAAGCATCGGTGTAAAACCGGAACATTATCCGATTGTCGGAAAGTATCTGCTTCTGGCAATTAAGGATGTGCTGCAGGATGCCGCAACTCCTGAGATTATGCAGGCATGGGAAAAAGCTTACGGTGTTATTGCGGAGGCTTTCATCGGCATTGAAAAAGACATGTACAATGAAGCCGGATGGCAGGGGTATAAAGAATTTTCGGTTATACAGAAAACGAAAGAAAGCAAAGATATCACATCATTTTATATCAAACCGAGTGACGGCTCTTCGCTTCCTGGATTTGAAGCGGGACAATATATCAGCATTAAGGTGCGGATTGCGGATTCTCCTTATACGCACATTCGCCAGTACAGCCTGTCTGATGCTTCTCAAAAAGGGGCATATCGGATTTCTGTGAAAAAGGACGGAGCGGTTTCTTCTCATCTCCACAATGAAGTTCAAGAGGGAGATAAACTTGAAGTCAGCGCACCCGCCGGGGATTTCAAGCTGTCTTCTGCCGAAAAACCGGTTGTTCTTATCAGTGCCGGTTCCGGAATCACGCCGATGATGAGCATGCTGAAAACAGCCGCCGAAAAACAGCCGGAGCGTGCCGTTACTTTTATTCATGCCGCGAAAAACGGAGAGTACGCCGCGTTCCGCAAAGAGGCTGAACAAGCTGCGGAGAATCATCCGAATATTAACGTCATTTATGTATACAGTGAACCGGCAGAACAAGACCGCTCAGGAGACAAGCCTTTTTACAGCGGCAGGATTGATCAAACCTTCTTGGAGCAGCTTCATCTGAATCAAGATGCTGAATTTTACTTGTGCGGATCAGCGCAGTTTATGACGCAAATGAAAGATATGATTCTTGCACTCGGGTTTGACTCTGATTCCGTTCAATATGAATTGTTCGGCCCTCAGCTGAGCATGGCATAACAAAAAAGACTCCTCAAAGAGGAGTCTTTTTTATTTGCGCAATATGTTCTTTCTCCGTCTTTTTCCCTATTTTATTGAAATTTTCATCAATGACCAGTAAAATTATAAATCTAGTGATTCCGGAATTAAAGGAAGGTTGATATGAAAAAGAAAGCAAAGACCAAAAGGGGGCTTGGGTGCCTTTTTGCTGTATCTCTTATATTCGGATTATTTCTGGTATCAATGGTGTTTTCGAAATTCATAGTGACGGAAGAAAAACCGCCTGAAGAGGTGGACGAGCAGCAGGTCTTTATTGACAGCCTTTCCGGGCATGCTCAGATTTTATATGAGAAATATCATGTCCTTCCGAGCATCACCCTCGCACAGGCCATTCTCGAATCGGACTGGGGGAACAGTGAGCTTGCGGGGAAAGCGCGCAACCTGTTCGGTGTAAAAGGTGATTATAAAGGAAAACACGTCACGATGAAAACGGATGAATTTGAAAAAGGAAAACGAAAAACGATTCGGGCAAAATTCCGTAAATACAGCACGTTTTTTGAATCAATGGATGACCATGCCAAATTATTTGTCAACGGAACGTCTTGGAATAAAAAGAAGTATAAGCCTGTCATTGAAGCGGACAATTATAAAACAGCGGCGGCTGCCCTTCAAAAATCCGGCTACGCCACAGACCCCGGCTATGCTGAAAAAATTAAAGATGTCATAGAAACCTATAACCTGAATGAATATGACAAAATCAATGCCTCTCTTAAAGCAGTTGATATGAAAGGCGCCATCAAAGACCACGCCATTGAAGACGTGTGGTCCAAGCCGTCAAAAGAGCGGCATTCTATTAAACTGGCATCGGCGCAAAAGTTTACCGGCCAGCATATTAAAGTCGTATCTGAAAAACAAAACGGAGAATCCGTCTGGTACCAAATTCAAGTGAAAGATGAGCTGATCGGCTGGGTTGACCAAACCGCCGTCCAGTTAAGTGAAGAAACATAAGCATCAAAAAAAGCCGGCAGCCCGCCGGCTTTTTTACATTCCTTCAGTTTCAAACCTTTTAATATCACGTTTATGCCCCATCAGCACAAGGCAGTCACATTCATGAATGACAGTCTCCGGAGAAGGGGACAGCTGAATGTCGCCGTTATGTTTCACGGCGAGAATGCTGCAGCCGAATCTGGCCCGGACGCCGAGCTCAAGAATGGATTTTAAATGCAGCTTTTTCGTGGCTGAAAGCTCCACGATGCTGTATTCATCTGACAAATCAATATAATTTAAGACGTTTTCATCCGAAAGGCTTTGCGCAATCCGCACGCCCATATCCTTTTCGGGATGGATAATACGATCAGCACCGATCTTTTCAAGCACTTTGTGATGATAATAGTTTTGTGCTTTCACCCAAATATTAGGGATGTTCAGCTCCTTCAATAACAGCGTCGTCAGCGTGCTTGCCTGAATGTTGGCGCCGATTGCTACGATGACATATTCAAAATTTCTGATGCCGAGCGACTGAAGCTCGCTTTCTTCCGTTGAATTTGCCCGCACAGCATGCGTGGCATAAGAGGAGTATGCGTTGACCCGCTCTTCGCTGATATCGACCGCAAGCACCTCATGCCCCATTTTAAAAAGCTCTTTACAGATGCTTCCGCCGAAACGTCCGAGTCCGATGACGGCAAATTGTTTATTTTTGATTTTTCCCAATCCTCATAACTCCTTAAGAAACTGTTTTCGTCACTCCAAATACAACAAACAAGAATGTACTCCTGTTTCAAGGGTTTGTCAATGCGAGGGCCGGAAGAAAGAAAACAGCACGAAAAAAGACCGGCTGACAAGCGATGGGCTTGTGCCGGTCCGTTTTTCGCAATTATTTGCAGTTGCAAGGCTGTGTCGGCGGTGTGCTGCGTTTTTGAACAACAATTGTGTCCTCAGCATAGAATTTAGAGCCGATGCTTAATGATTTATTTTCTGCACGGAACTTATATGTACCTGCAGCAGGCAATGTTTTATTATTAAGAGAAAGCTTAAATTCCGCTGCGCCGAGCAAATCAATGTTTAACGGAAGTCTGACTGTTTTGCCGTTATTCAGAATCTGTCTTTCACGCAAAGCGTGTCCGTTGACTGTATCTTTTGTTGTAGCCGCAAATCCGCTAGGAAGGGTAAATTCCATAACGCCTAAGCTCAGGATCGTGTTCGGACGGTACGTCAATTCGATATCAGAAAATGACCATTCCTGCTGGCTGGCACCTGTATATTTTGCAAATAAGGTAGCAGTCGCTTTCGTGGACATTTCCGGCTCGTGAACGGTTGAGCCTGACTCAGCGGCGAATGACGCTGTCGGCAGAGAAAGAAGCAAAACCAGGCCGAATAAACTTGCCATGACAGTTGAGAAAAATTTCTGTTTCATTTTCATAAATCCCCCTAAAAAAAATTTGCTGGTTGTTCTTAAAAAAGAACGACCATACCTATAAAAATTTACCATCAATTTTAATGGAAGTAAATGGGGTTATGTTCCTATATTTTCTCAAAAATAATCAAATCACGACAAAAAACGCCTGATTTTGATTCAGGCGTTTTTTTCGTCGGTTTCTATCGGAATAAATTTAAAAATCTCCCCGCTCTGAACCGAGTCAGCGAGACGCTTCAGCCAATGATAATAAGCTTTCGAACTTTCAAGCTGATCATATAACTGCCGCGCTTCTTCCTGTAATTCCGCGTTGCCTTCCTCGGCCAGCAAAACGGACTGCAAATCCGCCTGGGCCTGTTCGATGGCGGACAAATTCACCTGAACTTCACGATCCCATTTCGGCGGGAAGAAATTCGTGAAAAACGTAAAGAAATCTTTTTCCGCTACAAACGTATGCTTCCGTGTGCCGCGGTGAAAGGTTTTTTTGACCACATTTAAATCCTGCAGCTTTTTGACGCCTGTGCTCATACTCGGTTTGCTCATCTGCAGTTCCTCACGCATTTCGTCAAGCGTCATTTCATCCCTCATATACATTGTTCCGTATAAAATCCCGACACTCCGGGTGATTCCGTAAAGATCCATCGTCTCTGCAATGGAATCAATGACAAGATCCCTGGCTTGTTCTATAGCTGCGAATTCTGGATTCTCATCCATACTGTCCCTCTTTTCCTCTTGAAGTTTAAATTTGTTAAGTCATTTCTTTATGTTCTTAATCTTAACGAATCATGACAAAATGTCAAAATCTAAACGGACTGACCGGGTTTTGACAGGTAAAAAAACATGTGTTAAATTAATATTGTTAAAAACATTAAATTTTTATTTAACAAACTTACTTTTCGGTAAGGAGGACTCTTATGAGCAAAACGCTTTATATCGGCGGCGAATGGATCAGTGCAGAAAAAAAACAGACGCGCCGTATCATTAATCCATTTAATCAAGAAGAAATTGCAACGGTATGCGAAGGAGACCGGGATGATGCGGTGAAAGCCATCGCCGCAGCCAGAAAAGCATTTGATGAAGGGGAGTGGCCGGTGCTTTCCGGGCTCGAGCGCGGACAATTTGTTCTGAAAATTGCGGAATTAATCAGACGCGATCTGAACGAATTAGCTGAGCTGGAATCGCTCGATACAGGAAAAACGATTGAAGAAAGTAAAGCCGATATGGATGATATCGCAAATGTATTTCAATATTATGCCGGTTTGGCGGATAAAGACGGAGGCGAGGTCATTTCATCTCCGATTCCCGATTCCGTAAGTAAAATCGTCAGAGAGCCCATTGGCGTATGCGGACAAATTACGCCGTGGAACTATCCGCTCCTTCAGGCGAGCTGGAAAATCGCTCCCGCTCTTGCGGCCGGAAACACGATCGTTTTAAAGCCGAGCGAGATTACTCCGCTGACAACCATTAAAGTCTTTCAATTAATAGAAGAAGCCGGTATTCCGAAAGGGGTCGCCAATCTCGTGCTGGGGCCGGGCGCCTCTGTCGGCGACGAGCTGGCGAGAAACCTCGACGTCGATTTGGTCTCTTTTACGGGCGGAATTGAAACAGGCAAAAAAATCATGCAGGCGGCAAGCGGCAATGTGAAAAAGATTGCTCTGGAGCTTGGCGGCAAAAATCCGAATATCGTATTCCAAGATGCAGATCTCGAAACAGCTGCAGATCAAGCGCTGAACGCCGTGTTTTTCCATGCCGGCCAAGTATGTTCGGCAGGGTCCCGTCTTTTGGTGGACGAAGCCATTCATGATGAATTTTTAGCCGAGCTGATCAAGCGCACGAAACGCATCAAATTAGGAAACGGTTTTCATGAAGATACGGAAAGCGGTCCGCTGATTTCCGCCGAGCATCGGGCCAAAGTCGAAAAATACGTAGAAATCGGCATCGAAGAAGGGGCAAAACTGGAAACAGGCGGCAAACGTCCTGATGATCCCGCCCTTCAAAACGGTTTCTTCTATGAACCTACTATTTTCTCAAACTGCAAGTCTGATATGCGGATAGTCCAAGAGGAGATCTTCGGCCCCGTTTTAACAGTTGAGTCATTTTCTTCTGAAGAAGAAGTGATCAGACTTGCCAACGATACCATTTACGGGCTGGCCGGAGCGGTATGGTCAAAGGATATTGAAAAATGCGAACGCGTAGCCGCCAAACTGCGGATGGGAACGGTATGGATCAATGATTTCCACCCGTATTTCGCGCAAGCGCCATGGGGCGGGTACAAACAATCGGGCTTCGGCCGCGAACTCGGCAAAATCGGTCTGGAAGAATACACGGAAATCAAACATATTTACCGCAACACGAAACCTGCACCCGTGAACTGGTTTCAAGCATAACGAGGAGGAGATACAATATGACATTAAATATGAAAGTAGAAAGCATGCATAAATTCCATACATTCGAAATCCCGACAGTCATTAAACACGGAATCGGTGCGATTCAGCACGCGGGAAGTGAAGTCAGAGCGCTTGGCGTCACAAAAGCGCTGCTCGTAACAGACCCGGGAATTTATAACGCAGGAGTGGCAAACCCAGTCATTGAATCTTTGCAGGAAGCGGGCATCGAAGTCGTCCTGTTTAACAAAGTGGAGCCGAACCCGCCTGTACGTCTTGTAAACGAAGGATCAGAACTGTATAAAAAAGAAAACTGCAACGGTCTTGTGGCTGTCGGCGGCGGAAGCTCCATGGATACAGCGAAAGCCATCGGGGTAGAAGCGACACACGAAGGAAGCGTGCTTGATTATGAAGCCGCGGAAGGCAAAAAGCCGCTGGAAAACCGTATTCCTCCGCTGACAACGATCCCGACGACTGCGGGAACAGGTTCAGAGGTCACACAATGGGCGGTCATTACAGATGAGGAAAGAGAATTTAAATTCAATACGGGCGGACCGCTTATCGCCGCGCATTTAACGGTCATTGACCCTGAGCTGCACACGTCCATGCCTCCGCATGTGACGGCCATGACAGGTATTGACGCACTTGCGCACGCCATCGAGTGCTATACGATGAAATTCGCGCAGCCGATCACTGATGCCGTCGCTTTAATGGCCATTGAATATGCGGCGCATTATATTAAGCGCGCGTTTGCGGACGGAGAGGATTTGGAAGCAAGATACGGCATGGCGCAGGCGGCGATGCTTGCCGGCCTTTCATACGGCAGTGAATCAGCAGGCGCGGCGCATGCGATGAGCCAGACGCTCGGCGGCATCATCCCTGTCGCTCACGGACAATGCGTCGCAGCTATGATGGGGCCGGTAATGGAATACAACTGGAAAGGCTATCCGGAAAAATTCGCCCGCATCGCCAAAGCATTCGGAATCGATACAAGCAACATGACAACCGAAGAAGCGGCAAAAGCGTCCGTCAACTGGATGTATGATCTTGTAAAAGATTTAGAGGTGCCGAGTTTAGAAGAACAAGGTGTGTCTCCGGACATGATTGAACGTTTATCAAAAGAAGCCATGAAAGATCCGCAAACTTTCGGAAATCCAAGAGATTTGAATGAGAAAGCATACAACTGGATTTACAAACGCTGCTTTGACTTAACGCCGAAAACGGTATAATAAATGAACCCCGCTCCTTTACAGAGCGGGGTTTTTTAAGGATAATGTCAAGAAAAAGGCGGTGGTGGCTGATGTGGAAACGCATAACAGCAAAGACGGAAGGCGTATATATAGCGGATACCGAACAATTTGTTACCAAAAAGATGGACAAGCTTCGCGCGGAATACGGCGGGTTCCCCGGTGACTTGCATTTCGGACTGACAAAAAAGGCCGGCGCGCGTGAGCCGATGTATGAAAGAGGAACAGAAATTTTTAACCGGAGACAGATTTCAATCGTGTCCATGGAGGAATGTGATGACATTGCGGAGAAGATGGGGATTTCTCATATCTTTCCCGAATGGCTCGGCGCTAACATCGCAATCAGCGGTTTTTCTGCACTGACGCCGCTTAAAGAAGGAAGCAGAATGATATTTCCAAGCGGTGCGTCTCTGTTGTGCGAGGGAGAAAATGATCCGTGCATTCAGCCGGGAGAAGTCATTCAATCCTTTTATCCGGATCAGCCAAAACTCGCCGCGGCGTTTGTGAGGCACGCGATGGGCAGAAGAGGAATTGTCTGTATTGTTGAACGCCCGGGTGACATATGCACGGGCGATGCGATCACCATCCATTCTTATGAACCGAAACGCGCCAAGAAAAAAATCGAGAAGGTCTGACTCAGACCTTTTCGATTTTTTGTTTGATTTCTTTTATTTGATTAATGTGACGCTTTTCATGATGGCCGATAAAATCAATCCACTGGCGGATCGTCAGTTCTTGAAAAACAGGATGCGGAAGCACACGTTCAAAGTCTTCCTCGTTTAATGATGAAATAACTGCGGTCAGCTGCTGTCTTGCCGTATCTAATTCTTGTTTTGCTTCAATGACTGATAATCGGTTTTGCTCAGGTTCGAGGTGTGACGGCGCCGGCCGTTTATCTGTTCTGTCCTCTATAAACTCCATCGGTTTTTCTTCTATTTCTTTTAACGGTGCGTCTTTTGCCTGCTTTGATAAAAGGGTCTGCGCTGTTTCGTCAATTTTCTTTAAATGGTCAAGGACTTCCCGCACGCTCCACTCATCAGCCGCGGGCTTTCGGTTGAATTCCTCATCAGAG
Organism: Bacillus sp. EB106-06-01-XG163; assembly: GCF_058791615.1. Classification (NCBI taxonomy): domain Bacteria; kingdom Bacillati; phylum Bacillota; class Bacilli; order Caryophanales; family Bacillaceae; genus Bacillus; species Bacillus sp. EB106-06-01-XG163. Next base: position 3,509 of record NZ_JBYTDS010000006.1, on the reverse strand, counting down.
AGTCCTTTCAGTTCTTCCCAGATCTGCTGTCTGGCTTCATTAAAAATGCTCATCCTATCTCCTCCTTTAGAGTAAACATATCATATCCGGATTGGATAATCATGTAATCAGCCTTACTTATCAGAAAATTGAAACCATTTACCTTTACATCCGTATATAAAGTAACACTCCGACACCTCGGCCGAAAGGAGGATAGAAGATGGACATATTTCATCTGCCGCTTGAAACGGTCTATCTTTACACATTGATTATTTCGGGAAGTCTCACGCTTTTGATTCTGTTTTTTCAAGATGTGTTTCACGGCCTCTCGGAAGCCATTCCTGTTTCATTTTTAAACCCTGCATTGATTCTGTCTTTTTTAACAATCTTTTCAGCCTCAGGTTATATCGGCGAAATCGCCGCTCCGCTATCAAGTTCTGTCATTGCGTTGCTTTCATTTGTTCTTTCGGTTCTTTTGGTCAGCCTGCTTCACTTCTTCGTCCTTGTCCCGCTTTCATCAGCGGAAGAATCGCTCGCTTATCGGGAGACGGATTTAAAGGGCAGAGTCGGCAGGGTCATTACTTCCGTCCCGAAAGACGGCTATGGAGAAGTGATCATAGAGGGAATAGGGGGCGCCATTTCTAAATCAGCCGTCAGCTTTGATCAAGAACAGATCAAGTACGGAACTGCCGTATTAGTGATTGACGTGAAAGACGGAGTGCTTTTTGTGACGCCGCATGAACCAATCTGATATCTAAGGGGGAACTGTTATGACTATGCCGATTATCATCGTTATCGGAATCGTATTCTTTTTACTCATCGCACTTATTGCTGTATTTATTACGAAGTACCGGACGGCGGGGCCGGACGAAGCCCTTATCGTGACCGGAAGTTATTTGGGAAATAAGAACGTCCACATTGATGAAGGCGGAAATCGTCTGAAAATCGTCCGGGGCGGGGGAACGTTCGTGCTCCCGGTATTCCAGCAGGCAGAACCTCTCAGTTTACTGTCAAGCAAACTTGATGTCTCTACACCCGAAGTCTATACAGAGCAAGGCGTGCCGGTAATGGCCGACGGAACCGCCATTATTAAAATCGGAGGCTCTATCAGTGAAATCGCAACAGCAGCTGAACAATTTTTGGGGAAATCTAAGGAAGACCGTGAGCAGGAGGCGCGGGAGGTGCTGGAAGGCCATCTGCGCTCCATCCTCGGCTCCATGACCGTTGAAGAGATTTATAAAAACAGGGAAAAGTTTTCTCAGGAAGTCCAGCGGGTCGCGTCTCAGGATCTTGCTAAAATGGGGCTCGTGATCGTTTCTTTTACGATTAAAGACGTCCGCGATAAAAACGGCTATCTTGAATCATTAGGTAAGCCGAGAATCGCCCAAGTCAAGCGGGATGCGGACATTGCCACGGCAGAAGCGGATAAAGAGACGAGGATTAAACGTGCGGCCGCTGATAAAGACGCAAAAAAATCAGAGCTGGAGCGGGCGACGGAAATAGCTGAAGCGGAAAAAATCAATCAGCTGAAAATGGCGGAATACAGAAGAGAGCAGGATACAGCAAAAGCCAATGCCGACCAGGCATATGATCTTGAAACAGCAAAAGCCCGCCAGCAGGTGACAGAGCAGGAAATGCAAATTAAAATTATTGAGCGGCAAAAGCAGATTGAATTGGAGGAAAAAGAAATTCTGCGCCGTGAGCGCCAATATGACTCTGAAGTGAAGAAAAAAGCCGATGCCGACCGTTACTCGGTGGAACAAGCGGCCGAAGCCGCAAAAGCGAAGCAGCTCGCGGAAGCGGATGCCGAGCAGTACAGTATCGAAGCGATGGCCAAGGCGGAAGCGGAACGCGTGAGAATTGACGGTCTTGCTAAAGCGGAGGCTGAAAAGGCGAGAGGAGAAACCGAAGCGGAAGTCATCCGCCTGAAAGGTCTCGCAGAAGCGGAAGCTAAAGAAAAAATCGCCGAAGCATTCGAAAAATACGGGCAGGCTGCAATCGTTGATATGATTGTGAAAATGCTGCCTGAATATGCGAAGCAAGTCTCAGCGCCTCTTTCCAACATTGATAAAATAACCGTCGTTGATACGGGAGGAAGCGGTGAAAACGGCGGGGCCAATAAAGTCACAGGCTACGCAACCAATTTAATGGCCGGTCTTCAGGAAAGCTTAAAAGCATCTTCCGGAATCAATGTAAAAGAGCTTATTGAGAATTTTTCAGGCAAAGGAAACATAAAACAAAGTATAAATGAACTTACAAAAGAACTGAGTGATTCGAACGAACGGCACAGCCCGGAATAAAAAAACAGCAGGCGTAAACCGCCTGCTGTTTCAGTTCGTCCGCTTAGCTTCAAGAAGCCGCGGCGCAGTCATGAATAATAAGATAAGGACAATGGCCGAAAGGATAAAAGAAGGAATCATATAAGTCGCGTTATAGACGGACGAATAAATCCATACCGGCGTGCCTTTCGGAGCATAGCTTCCGAAAAAGACCGCTCCGGAGACCACATGTGCCGCATAGCGCAACACACTGCCGATGAAAACACCGCCTATAACATACATCGTTAAAGCGCCTCTTTTTTTATTCAATGCCGATTCCCGTACACCGGAAGCAAACAAGCCGCTGAAACCGAGAACTGCAAATGCCGCGATGTAATCAAGTAATAACTGCACCGGGTGCTGCAAAAACAAATTGCCGATGGCGATCTGGACAATCCCTGTTAAAAAGCCTGTCGTAAGCCCGGCTTTCACTCCCCAGCGGAATGAAATCAAAAAAATCGGAATCATCATAATAGAGACCGAACCGCCTTGGGGCATCCGGAGAAACATACCTGAGACAATGTCCAGAATGACAGCCGCCCCGGTCATAATCGCTATTTCAATTAAGCGCACAAGCTGTGTTGAATGATTCATAGTTTTCCCCCTGGTCAGACAACCGTAACAAGGATAAACAAAAAAGCAGCGCGGGGAAGGATGGGAAAAGGTCCGCGCGCTGCTTACATAAACTGCAAATCATTTGGCTTTGCCACATCCCTACGCCAGCGTTAACTAACAGGTTCAAAGGGTCAGAACAAAACGTTCACTCTCAGCTTTAATGCTCCCCTTGTGGTCATCAAGTATTTAGTTCAATCTTACTATACAAGAAAATATGCCAAACCACAAGACGGCTTGCCTTTCTATAGAAGAGAAACTGAAATAAGTATGAAAGAAAATAATTAATGATTTTTTTAAAAAACTATTGTCATATTTTCAAAAGGGTGTTATATTATTAAACGTCGCTGATGAACAGCAGACAACAACAAAAAGCTTCGGAAACAACGTAAAAAAAGTTGTTGACATAAAAGAAGCTGAGTGGTAAGATAATAAAGCTGCTTCAACAAGCGGTAATGATCTTTGAAAACTAAACAAGACAAAACGTACCTGTTAATTCAAAGTTTTAAATAAATCGCACAGCGATGTGCGTAGTCAGTCAAACTACTTTATCGGAGAGTTTGATCCTGGCTCAGGACGAACGCTGGCGGCGTGCCTAAT